>JAYVSF010000916.1:0-16714 GCA_043775605.1 Myxococcales bacterium | reverse complement strand
CGGCGACGTAGCCGGCCAGCGGCGACAGCACAGGCAACGGCACGATGGTCAAAGGCGCTCCTCGGCTGTGGCTCAAGCTCGTCGCAGATTGGTCGCCGTCACCGGGCCGCGGCAGGCGACCATGCGGCACGTCGAGCCGCCCATCACCGACGACGCGACCCGCGCGGTGCTCGCGACGTAGCGCGCGAACGTGTCCTGCTCGGTCACGGTCGGGTCAAGGGGCGAACGGGATCTCGATGATCCGGCTGGTGATCACCGACGGCGCCGTCGAGGTGCCACCGAAGTAGAACTGGCCGGCCCACTTGATCGAGCCGGCGCCCTGGTTGGGGCAGACCCGCGGCAACGTCGCGGTCGCGTCGATGGTGCGGGCGCCGATCATGCCGCTGGCGGTGAAGTGGTAGGTGTTGCCGGTCCACCACACCCGGTAGTGCAAGGGCGCTTCGGCGGCGAGCTCGGCAGCGGTCAGCGTGAACAGCGGCTGGGCCGGCGTCAGGTGGTTGCTGTTGTTGTTGGCGTAGGCGGTGACCTCGAGGACGTGCGGGTCGAGGTCGAGGCGCCAGCGCCAGCCGAACATCGCGCCGTTGACCGAGAGGTCGAACTGGCCGCAGTCCGACAGGCCCGGCAGCTTGTTCCAGTCGAGCTGATCCTGCGGCTGGACCGGGTTGGTGATCGTGTAGACCGCCGAGCTGTTGAGCGCGAGGCGGAAGTCGCGGCCGTCCGTGGTGGTGATGAGCTGGACCGGGTTGCCGTTGCTGCCGCCCATGATCGTGGCGCTGTGCGACCCGACCGCGATCCGGTAGGTCGCCCAGTTCTCGACGATCGGCGCGTCGGTCGGGACCGCGGCGTCCGTCGGCCGGGCATCGATCGCCACCGGCGCGTCCGCCGCCGTCGCGTCGACCGCGATCGCGGCGTCGGGGTCGTGGACCACCACTGGAGCGTCGACGCTGGACGGCGGATCACCGCCGCCACCACTACAGGCAGCGATCACCAGGGCCCCGAGGCCCCCGAGCCAGCACGATGCGACAGACACCCCGGTCCTGGACAGCACGGGCCGAACCTACCACCGACGCACGACGACGGGGCAAGCGATCGCCGGGCCGCCGCGCCGCTGCCCCAGCCCTTCTGATAACGTCGCGGCAATGTCCGTCCCAGCCGATGAGAAACTCCCCGGGGTGGTGGTCAAGCCGGCCGGCACCCGCGAGTTCACGCCGCGTGCGGTGCTCGCCGCCATCGTGGTCGCCGCGGTCATGGGCGGCTCGTACCCGTACATCGTCCTCAAGCTCGGCTTCGGCCCCAACGTGTCGGTGGTGGCCGCGTTCTTCGGCTACCTGTTCCTCGGCATCGCGTCGCTGACCACCTCGCGCCGGTCCAACCGCTGGGAGAACAACATCGTCCAGACCGCGGGCACGTCGGCGGCGCAGACCGCGTTCATGTGCGTGATCCTGGCCGCGTTCGACTTCCTCGACCTGATGCCGCCGTCGAAGTTCGAGACCTTCATCTGGCTGTTCGCGGCCAGCGTGCTCGGCATCCTGCTCGCGGTCCCGCTGCGCAAGCACTACGTCGAGGACCCCGACCTCAGCTTCGCCGACGGCATCGCCGCCGCCGAGACCGTCGCGGTGCTCGACGGCCGCGGCAAGGACGCGCGGGCCGCCGCGATCGCCCTGTTCGGCGCCACGATCGCCTCGGCCCTGTGCTGGCTGCTCACCACCAAGTGGGGCGCCGAGGCCACCAACGCGATCTTCTCCACGCACTACAAGGAGCTGGTCCTGCCCGAGGTGCTGTTCCCGACCATGTTCGGGCTCACCGCCGCCGGGGCCAGCGCCGGCTTCGCGGTCAGCCTGCTCGGCATCGGCTCGGGCATGATCGTCGGCAACCGGGTCAACGTCAGCATGGCCATCGGCGGCGTGATCTCGTGGATCATCCTGGCCAAGGTCCTGGTCACCCACGGCATCATCGGCCACGCCACCCGCAAGGAAATCCTCTTGTGGGCGATGTGGCCCGGCACCGGCATGCTGATCGCCGCCGGCCTGACCGCGCTGTTCATCAAGTGGCGGACCCTGGCCCGCACCTTCAGCACGATGTCGGGCAAGGCGATCGACAAGACCGAGTTCCCGCTCAAGTGGGTCGGCGTCGGCGTGGTCGCCGCCACCGTCACCCTGCTGATCGCCGAGTGGAAGATCTTCGATCTGCAGCCCTGGTACACGCTGATCGCGGTGCTGCTGTCGGTGCCGCTGATGCTGGTCGGCCTGCGCGTGCTGGGCGAGACCAACTGGGGTCCAATCAGCCAGCTCACCAACATGATGCAGGCGATCTTCGCCCTGCTGGTGCCCAAGAACCTGGTCGCCAACCTGGCGTCGAGCGGCACCACCGGCACGATCGCGGTCCAGTCCGAGGCCATCATCCAGGACTACAAGGCCGGCCACATCCTCGGCTCGACCCCGAAGTTCCTGACCTACTCGCAACTCATCGCCGCGCCGATCGGCGCCGCCGCGGTCGCGATCTCGTACCCGATGCTCAAGGAGACCTACGGCATCGGCGGCGACCACGGCCTGTCGTCGCCGATCTCGGTCCGCATCGCCGGCTTCGCCAACGTGCTCAACAAGGGCTTCGACGCGCTGCCCAAGTACGCGCTGATCGCGATGGTGATCGGCGTGGTGCTCGGCATCCTGATCGCGCTCGGCGAGGTCAAGTGGAAGAAGTTCATGCCGTCGGCGACCGGCCTCGGCATCGGCATGATGGTGCCGGGCAGCGTGGTGTTCACGATGGTGCTCGGCGGCATCCTGTTCAGCGTCTGGCAGCGGACCCACCGCAAGAGCGCCGACCAGATCGGCATCCCGCTGGCGTCGGGCCTCATCGCCGGCGAGGCGGTGATGGCGATCCTGATCCCGTGCCTGATCGCGCTGAGCGTGATCTCGCCCTGACCTGTTACTCTCACGGCGATGGCGCCCAATGACACGTCACCGGTGGCCGAGGCGGTGCAGCTCGACCTGCTGCGTCGAGCTGGGACCGCACGTCGCCTGGCGCTGACGTTCAGCCTGTCGAGCAGCGCCATCCGATCGTCGCGGCGCGCGATCTCGCGTCGCCACCCCGACTTCGATGAGCGCGCGGTGCTGCTCTGCTGGGCCGAGCTGCACTACGGCGCGGACCTCGCCGCCCGCGTGCGCGCCTATCTCGCGGCCCAGCGATGACCGACGAGGTCCGCGCCGCCCTCGAGCCGGTCGCCGACGCGCTCGACGCGCTTGGGGTCGAGTATCGGGTCGGCGGCTCGGTGGCCAGCTCCGCCCTCGGCGTCGCCCGCACCACGCTCGACGTCGACCTGATCGCCGCGCTCAGGCCGAGCCACGTCGCCGACCTGGTGGCCCGGCTCGAGGCGACCTACTACATCGACGCCGACATGATCCACGATGCGATCCGGCGGCGGGCCTCGTTCAACCTCGTCCACCTCGCGACCATGATGAAGGTCGACGTGTTCCTGCCCAAGCCGCGCGCGTTCGATCGCTCGGCGTTCGCGCGCGTCGTCCACGAGCCGATCGGCGAAGCGACCGATCGAACGTTTCCGCTGACGACGGCCGAGGACATCGTGATCCACAAGCTCGAGTGGTTTCGCCTCGGCGGCAACGTCTCCGAGCGCCAGTGGTCCGACGTGCTCGGCGTGCTCAAGCTCCAGGCCGCGGCCCTCGATCGCGCCTACCTCGACCTGTGGGCCGGGGACGTCGGCGTGTCGGATCTGCTCGACCGCGCGCTCGCCGAGGCCGGCCTGGCCTGAGTTATGGACTACGACACCCTGCGCCAGCCCAAAGCCGCGTAAGCTCGGACCATGTCGGAGCTGCTGGGGGCAGTGCTCGACGCGCTCGAGTTCGGGGTCGTGATCGTCGACAGCGACGGTCGGACGATCCTGGTCAACCGCGCGGCCCGCGGCTTGCTCGGCGCCGACGACCTCGCGACCCTCGCACGGCTCGGTCCGACCGCCGAGCCGGTGGCCGGGCTCACCGCGGCCCTGACCGGGATGAGCCCGCGGCCGGTGGTGCGGCCGCTGGCGCCGGGCGGTGCGGTGGCGATCGTCTCACCGTCGTTGACCAGCGACAGCTTCCTCGACTCGATCGTCGAGAACATCCCCAACATGATCTTCGTGAAGGACGCGGCCGAGCTCCGCTTCGAGCGCTTCAACCGCGCCGGCGAGCTGCTGCTCGGTCAGCCGCGGGCGGCCCTGCTGGGCAAGAGCGACCACGACTTCTTCCCGCCCGACCAGGCCGCGTTCTTCCAGGCCAAGGATCGCGAGACCCTGGCCGGCGGGGTCGTGGTCGACATCCCCGAGGAGCCGATCGACACACCGCACGGCATGCGCTGGCTCCACACCAAGAAGATCCCGATCATCGACGGCCATGGTCAGGCTCGCTACCTGCTCGGCATCTCCGAGGACGTCACCGAGCGCAAGCTGGCGCGCGAGATCCTGGCCCGGGCCCACGACGAGCTCGAGCGCCGCGTCGCCGAGCGCACCGCCGAGCTGACCCTGCAGATGGCCGAGCGGCAGCGCGCCGAGGACGCGCTGCGGGCCAGCGAGCAGCACCTGCGTCGGGCCCAGAAGCTGGAGGCGGTCGGCCGCCTGGCCGGCGGGGTCGCCCACGACTTCAACAACCTGCTGACCGTGGTCATGACCCAGGCCTCGCTGATCCGGGCCCGCCCCGAGCAGGCCGAGCTGCGTCGGGCCGCCACCGACGCGATCATCGACGCCGCGCGCCGGGCCGCGAACCTGACCCGCCAGCTGCTCGCGTTCTCGAGCCAGCAGGTGCTGCGCCCGCGCGACGTCTCGCTGTCCGAGATCGTTCTCGGCATGGAGCCCATGCTGCGGCGGATGGTGGGCGAACAGCTCGAGCTGACGATCACCGCCCTGGCCAGCGGCGGCTGGATCCGCGCCGACCCCAGCCAGCTCGAGCAGGTCGTGCTGAACTTGGTGGTCAACGCCCGCGACGCGATCGCCGACACCGGCTGCATCGACATCGCGGTGGCGGCCGTCCACCACGCCGGCGCCGACGACGGCATGTCGCTGGCACCCGGAGGCTACGTCCTGCTGAGCGTCGCCGACACCGGCGCCGGCATGGACACGTACACGCAGGCCCACCTGTTCGAGCCGTTCTTCACCACCAAGCCGGCGGGCCGCGGCACCGGCCTCGGGCTGTCGACGGTCTACGGCATCGTCACCCAGAGCGGCGGGCGCATCGCGGTCCGCAGCGAGCTCGGCCGCGGCGCCCACTTCCGCGTCTACTTCCCGGCGGTGGCCGAGCGCAAGGAGCCGGTGGTCGCGGTCCCCGAGACCGCGCGGGGCGGCGGATCGGAGACCGTGCTGCTGGTCGAGGACGATGTCGCGGTCCGGCGCGGGATCCGCGACGCCCTCGCCTCTGCTGGCCACCGGGTGGTCGAGGCGATCGACGGCCACGACGCGCTGCGCCGGCTCGAGGACGCGCCGACCGCGATCGACGTGCTGGTCACCGACCTGGTGATGCCGCTGATGAGCGGACGCGAGCTGGCGCGGCAGCTGCGCGAGCTGCGGCCGCGGCTGCCGGTGCTGTTCATCTCCGGCTACGCGCCGCCGGCCGACCTGGTGTTCGGCGCCGGCGAGAGCTTCCTGCCCAAGCCCTTCGAGCCGCCGGCCTTGCTGCGCAGCCTGCGCGACCTCCTCGCCAGCGCCCGCCGGCGCTGATCAGGGCGCGGGCGGGGCGTCGAGGGCGGCGCTCTTGCCGAGCCACCAGCCGACCAGGCCAGCCAGGGCGTAGAGCCCGGCGCCGACGACGAACGTGGCGGTGAAGCCGGCGTTGATGGCGATGACCGTGGCGCCGACCGTGCCGATGACCGAGGTCCCGCCGTTGATGCCCCAGGCCCACGGCACGATCACCGCGTCGCGCCGGGCGACCAGCGCGATGCCGAGCGGCAGCATCAGGCCCATGACCAGGCCGAAGGCGAGGACGATCGTCGCCGCCACCACCATCCGCCACGGCAGGGCGATCGTGATGAGGCCGCGCAGGAACGGCGCCAGATGGAACGCCGCGACCAGCGCGAAGACCGCGATCACCAGGCCGGCGCCGAGGCTGGCCGGGCCGGCCCACGGCTGGAAGCGCTTGCTGGCGCGGGCCCCGAGCGCGGTGCCGAGCAAGATCGCGAACAGCACGACGATCAGCGAGTACGACGGGTGGCCGAGGAACAAGGACAGCCGCTGGATCAGCGCGATCTCGACCACCATGAACGCGAAGCCGATCGCCGCGAAGTAACCCAGGCCGAGCAGGCGCCGCGTGAGATCGTGGCGACTGCCGCCCCGGAGATCGCCGAACCGGCGGACCACCAGCGGCAGGAACACGAACACGATCGTCAGCGCGACCAGCATCGCGCCCAGCGCCGACAAGAGCCACACCGCCGGGTTGGCCAGCTTCTTCGACGAGAAGTGCTTCCAGCTGAACAGCTGGCCGGGCTTGACGAAGTAGAAGAAGAACGGCCGGTCGTCGGTCGGCGGCAGCACGTTTTGGGGGTACGACCGGACCACGTCGCTCCAGGCCCCGGCCGCCAGCATCCGGGTCAGGGTCGCGTCCTTGGTGACGTCGGGCGCCAGCAGCACCTCGAAGCCGAAGGTCGCGCACACCGCCTCGAGCCGCGCGGTCTCGTCGGCGGTGAACCCGGTCGGCTTGACCATCAGCGTGGCGAGGTTGCCCTTCTTGGCCAGGAAGATGTGACGGCGGGTGTCGGCCGGAAGGACCCCGCGAGCCTCGAGCGCGCCGGCGGCCAGCACCACCAGGCGCACGGTCTCGGGGTTCGACGCGAACGACCACCAGCGCGACATGGTCAGCACGCCGTCGACCGCGAGGTGATCGTAGTAGTCGGTGAACGCCTCGACGGTGTAGAGCGAGTTCTCGGTCAGGGCGAAGGCGCCGCTGGCGGTCGCGGCCCAGGTGTCGACCAGGGTCGCCTGGATGACGTCGTAGAACTGGTCGGAGCGGCGGATGAAGCTGCGGCCCTCGTCGACGGTGATGTGGACCCGGGGGTCGTCGTACAGCCCCTGCGAGAGCTGCTTGTACGTGCCGCGCATGATCACCTTGGCGATCAGCGGGTTGATGTCGACGCCGGTGACCGCCTTGGCGCCGGCGGCGAGGGCGTGGGCGACGTCGACGCCGCCACCGGGGCCGATGATCAGCACGGAGCCGGCGCCGGGCTCGTGGAAGTGATAGGCGAGCGCGGTGATGTCGCCTTGCCAGGCCGGCGAGCTGGCGTCGGCCTTCGGGGTGACGTGGGTGCGGGCGGCGGCGTCGATGCGGATGTCGTAGGCGTCGGGGCCGACCTGCTCGAGCGTGATGTGCGAGAACGTGTTCCAGCCGTCGAAGATCACGCGGTCTTCCTTGACCATCTTGGTCGACGGCGGGTGGAACAGGCTGGTGTGGAGCGCGAGCCACAGCACGCCGACCACCCCGGCGATCACCCCCAGCCCGCGCCGGCTCGGCTCGAACAGCCAGGCCGCGAGGCAGGCCAGGACCGCGACCACCACCACCAGGCCGGGGCCACCAAACTCGCCGAGCCCGAGCCCGACCAGCAGCGCCGCCGCCGCCGCGCCGATCAGGTCGAAGAAGTAGACCCGGTCGATCGCGTTGCGGAAGTGGGTGATGGCCAGCGACACCACCATGCCCGCGAAGAAGAACGGCAGCGCGGTGAAGCCGCACAGCAAGATGAGCTGCAGCAGGCTCTGGTTGGTGAACTTCGGTGATTCACCGAACTCGATGTAGACCACGACCGGGTTGGCGAGGACGTAGATCAGCGCGGCCACGGTCGCAGCGGCGAACCGGCGGGCGTTGCGAGCCATGTCGGCGTTGACGGTGGCGGCGGTGAAGCGGTCGGCCCGGACGTAGACGTAGACCCCGCTGGCGCCGACCCCGAGCAGGGCCAGGGCGATCGCGAAGAACGTGAAGTGGTAGTACATCAGCGCCGAGAAGATCCGGGTCAGCGTCACCTCGAGCATGAGGTTGGCGGCGCAGACCAGGGACAGACCGAGGAGCACACGGCGGCTGGGCATCGGGGGACGGCGACGATACACCGGCGCCCGGGTTGCGGCTGGCGCCCGTGGTCCCGACCGGGCATTCTGTCGCGATGCGTTCGTGGCCGGCCCTGGTGACCGTCGCCGTGGCCTGGCTCGGCGGCTGCGACTCGCACCTCGAGGCCAAGGTCGGCGGCGCGACCCTGGCTCAGGCCCTCGGCGTGATCCCCGCCCCGGCGGCGCCGGTGGTCGTGCTGCGCCGGGACCACCCGCCGATCACCCTGCCGCCCGGCCCGGTCCGGGTCGCGATCGACCTCCACACCCCCTGGTCGCAGGTCCACCCGCTGCTCGACGAGGGCGTGGCCGCCGGCAGCCAGCCGATCCTGCTGGTCGGCCAGCGCAACCGGATCTGGGGCTTCGTCCTCGAGGATGCGCCCGGCCACGACCCGGCGATCCGCCTCGATCCGACCGCGGCCGGCAAGTTCTGCCTGTCGCCGCCCGACAACCAGGACCGGTACTGCGTCGAGAGCGGTGACCACCTCCACATCAGCGCGATGTACGTGCGCGACGCGGTCAAGAAGGCGGTCACCGAGTGGGGCCTGACCCGGGTCCGGGTCCGACCGTCGCAGGACGTCAACTGGGGCGACCTGGTCCGCACCATCGACGGCGCCCGGACCTGCTGCAAGGTGCCGGTCCAGGTCACGGTCGCCCGCTAGCTCCCACCCGCCGCCGACCGCGGCATTCGACCGACCGGCGCGAACTTGGGCCCGCGCCGGCTTCCTTTCGGCCCGAGACTTGGGCAGCGTGGGGCGATGGCCACCGACGACGATCGGGTTGCGCCGGAGGAGCTGTCGGAAGGCAGCGCCACGCCGTCGCGCCCCGACGCCACGCCGCTGCCGGGCCACGCCGATGATCCCGATCATCCCGACCCGCTGGTCACGACCCCCGAGCTGGCGCCGCTGCCGCCGGAGGAGGCCCGGGCCGCCGCGCTCGAGATCCGGGAGATCGCCGAGCAGCGCGCCGAGGAGCCCGACGACGGCGACCCGGAAGCCAACGCGGTCACCACCCAGATGGCGACCGCGCCGGCGGCCCGCGACGAGCCGCTGGCGGTCGACGAGCTGCGCGACGCCTGGGACGTGCTCGACATCGGCGAGCGGCTCGACGGCATGCGGCTGTTGCCGCGCGAGGACGCCGAGGATTTCTTCATCGCCCTGCCGGCCGGCGATCAGTGCGCGGTGGTGCTGGCGCTGCGGGCCGGCGATCAGCGGTCGTGGCTGCGCCTGCTCGAGCCCGACGACGTCGCCGACCTGATCCAGGAGGCGCCCAAGCACCTGCACGGCCGCCTGCTCGGCCTGCTCGACGGCCCGACCCGCAAGGAGGTCGAGGCGCTCTTGGCCTACCAGGAGGACGAGGCCGGCGGCCTGATGAACCCGCGCTACGCCCGGCTGCGGCCGCAGATGACCGCCGACGAGGCGATCAGCTACCTGCGCCGGCAGGCCCGCAGCCGGCTCGAGACCATCTACTACGCCTACGTCCTCGACCCCGAGCAGCGGCTGCAGGGCGTGGTGTCGTTCCGCGACCTGTTCCGGGCGCCGGGGGCCCGGCTGGTGTCGGAGATCATGGAGCGCGAGGTGGTGTCGGCCAGCGATCAGCTCGATCAGGAGGCGCTGTCGCGGCTGTTCGCCGAGCACGACCTGACCGTGGTCCCGATCGTCGACGCCCAGGGCGTGATGAAGGGCATCGTCACCGTCGACGACATCGTCGACGTCGTCCAGGAAGAGGCGACCGAGGACGCCCAGAAGTTCGGCGGCATGGAGGCCCTTGACATGCCCTACATGCAGTCGCGCCGGCGGGAGATGATCCGCAAGCGCGGCAGCTGGCTGGCGGTGCTGTTGATCGGCGAGATGTTCACCGCGACCGCGCTCGGCTTCTTCCAGAAGGACATCGAGCGGGCCGCGGTCCTCACCCTGTTCATGCCCCTCATCATCTCGAGCGGTGGTAACTCGGGCTCGCAGGCGTCGACCCTGATCGTCCGGGCGATGGCGCTCGGCGAGGTCCGCGCCGCCGACTGGTGGCGGGTGATGCGGCGCGAGCTGCTGACCGGCTTCGCCCTCGGCGCTATCCTCGGCGGCATCGGCATCATCCGGGTCCTGATCTGGGGCGCCGCCGGCGCCTACGGCCACCACTGGATCCTGATCAGCCTGACCGTCGCGCTGAGCGTCACCGGCTGCGTGACGTTCGGCACCCTGGCCGGCGCGATGCTGCCCTTCCTCTTACGCCGGTTGGGCGCCGATCCCGCGAGCGCATCGGCGCCGTTCGTAGCCACCCTGGTCGACGTCAGCGGGCTGGTCATCTACTTCGCCATCGCCAACATCGTCCTCCACGGCACGCTGTTGTAGCATCAAGCTGGCCTGACCCGAGGTCCGCCGCGGATGAGCGCGCCCCGGCGGGCGATTGCTGCTAGGGTGCGCGGCCCATGCTCGCGACTCGCGTGTATCGCTACCGGGACCCGGCCGGGTTGATCCTCGGCCTCCGGGAGCTGCGCCGCCAGGGCCTGACCCCGCGCGGCCTCCTGTTCGTGGCCCTCGATCCCCGCGGCGAGACCTCGATCGCCGTACCCGAGGACCTCGAGGCGGTGGCCAACGTGAAGGTCGGCGACAAACTGTCGCTCGAGCCACCGTGGGAGGGCCGCTACTTCCACCTCGACGCCATCCACCGGCTGCCCGGCGACAGCGTGCTGTGGAACGGTGACCGCCGGCTCAACGACACCGGCAGCGCGCCCGAGGTCGCGTGCGCGATCTCGGAGTGGCTCAAGGGCTCGAGCGCCAAGAACGTGTTCCTGGGCTGCGCGCCCCACACCCCCGGCTCGTGGTGGGCCGAGGACTCGCGCTCGCCGGTCGTCGAGCTCCACGGCCTCGGCCTGGTCGACGCGGTGGTCACCACCTCTGGCCTGCTGGCCCGGCGGATCAACGAGCCCGGGCTGTTCCACCTCGACTTCGCCGACCTGGTGGCCAACGACGGACCGCGGGCCGGCTGGCGCGAGATCCACCGCGGCTCGCTCGGCAACATCCTGCTGCTCGAGCGCCGGATCCTCGGCTACCGGCTGGTCGCGACCTGCGAGCACGGCCTGCTCGAGCTCGACGTCAGCCACCTGCCCGACCGCCTGATCGAGCTGGCCCAGGTCCGGCTCGATAGCGGGTTCGGCGTGGTCGGCCGGGTCGACGGCGGGGCGTTCGCGGTCACCTCGGGCAAGGTCAAGCCGTGGGGCCTCATCGACCTCAAGCCCGCGATGCTGATCGGCTCGCCCAACGAGAGCATCCTCGACCTGCCGCGCGCGCTCAGCCGGCCCGACGGCGACGATCCGGCCGCCGCGTAGGCGACCGAGTTCAGGGCAGCGCGGCCAGCATCAGGCCGCCGGCCAGCATCACCACCGCGGTGACCGGCCACAGCCCGATCACCGCGCCCAGCACCGCACGACTGCGGGTGCCCAGCCCGGCCTCGGCCTCGGCCATGCGCTGCTGCCATGGCACGGGCGGCGGGACGACCACGACCCCAGCCTGGCGGACGACACGGGCTTTCGGCAGCGACATGCATCGAGTATCGGCCATCGCCGGGCCACGCCAACCCGAAAATGCGCGGGGCCGTGACCACGATCGCGATCGTGGCGCGGGCCGCGATCCCGCGGCGCCTGAACATGCTGCGACCCCGCGGTGCCCGAAAATGCCGCGACCCCGGGGTTGCCGGGGCCGCGGAGGACATCAGGGGCGTCGGCGGCAGCAAGCCCGCCCGCAGCCGATCACGGACCGCAGGTGTTCGGGCCCGCCTGCGCGAGGCAGTTGTTGCCCGGGTTGCCCGCGGCCGGGCACTCGTTGTCCGGGTCGGTCGTGCTGGTCACGTCGCTGCACACGCCGTTGACGCCGCCGGTCTTGGCCGCAGCGCACGCCTCGCACAGGAGGCCGCACGAGGTGTCGCAGCAGAAGCTGTCGATGCAGTTGGTCGAGTTGCACTCGTTGCCGAGCGAGCAGCCCTGACCGTCGACGCGCTTGCAGGTCGCGCTGCACGCGAACCCGGGCTGACCGTTGTTGAGGCCGAGGTCGCAGGTCTCGCCGGCCGCGGTGTTGAGCAGGCCGTCGCCGCACAGGGGCGCGCTGCAGTCCGAGTCGCAGGTCGCGGTGAAGGCGCCCACCGCGAGCGGGTCGCAGGCCTCGGACAGCGGGCCGAGCATGTCGATGAAACCGTCGCCGCAGGCCGAGACCGCGCAGTTGCCGCCCGCGCCGGTGACGCAGTCGTCGCTGTTGCTGAGGTTGCCGTCGTCGCACGGCTCGTTGGGGTGAACCGCGCCGGCCTGATCGCGGAAGCCGTCGCCGCAGGTGTTGGCCACGCAGGCCGCGGTGCAGTCGTCGAGGCTCGACACGTTGCCGTCGTCGCAGGCCTCGATGGTCGGCGGGGTGCCGTCGAGGAAGGTGTCGCCGCACACCGCGATCTTGCAGCCGTTGGTGCAGTTATCGGTGTTGACCGCGTTGCCGTCGTCGCACTCCTCGATGTTGGGCGCCTGCAGGTCGGTCACGCCGTCGCCGCAGAACGACAGCGCACAGTTGACGCAGTTGTCGTTGTTGTTGGCGTTCATGTCGTCGCAGGCCTCACCGGCCTGCTGCACGCCATCGCCGCACAGCGGCCGGGTGCAGTCGGTGCGGCAGCCGTCGGTGTTGATCAGGTTGCCATCGTCGCACTGCTCGGCCGCGAGCACGTTGAGGAAGCCGTCGCCGCACACCGACAGCGTGCAGTCGCCGTCGCAGGTCGCCGAGATGCCGCCGGTGTCGCAGGCCTCGGCCGGAGCCGCGGTGTTGCGGACGCTGTCCCCGCAGATGCGCGGGGTGCAGTCCGAGTCACAGGTCGCCGAGAAGCCGCCGACCGAGCCCGGGTCGCACAGCTCGCCAGCCGCGAAGTTGACGATGCCGTCGCCGCACACGTTGACGGTGCAGTCCGAGTCGCAGGTCGCCGAGAAGCCGCCGACCTGACCCGGATCGCACACCTCGGTGCCCGCACGGACGATGCCGTCACCGCACACCGGGGTCTTGCAGCCGTTGGTGCAGGCGTCGTCGTTGACCTGGTTGCCGTCGTCGCACTGCTCGAACAGGGTCTGGCGGGCGGCGTCGCCGCAGAACCCGGCGCGCTTGCAGTTGGCGCCGCAGCCGTTGGTCAGGTCGAAGACGGTGTTGCCGTCGTCGCAGTCCTCGAACAGCGACTGGACCAGGTTGTCGCCGCAGGTGCCGACCCGCTGGCAGACCGCCGAGCAACCGTTGCCGTCGGCGGTGGCGTTGCCGTCGTCGCAGGTCTCGAACAGCGCCTGGACGATGCCGTCGCCGCACACGTCGTTGCGGGCGCAGGCCGCCGAGCAGCCGTTGCCGTTGTCGGCGACGTTGCCGTCGTCGCAGGTCTCGATGCCGGGCGCGGCGTTGTCGATGACGCCGTCGCCGCAGGCCGACAGGGTGCAGTTGGTCCGGCAGTTGTCGGTCTCGACCGCGTTGCCGTCGTCGCAGGCCTCGATGCCGGGGGCCGCGGCGTCGACCACGGCGTCGCCGCAGGTCGACAGCGTGCAGTTGTTCCGGCAGTTATCGGTGTCGACCTGGTTGCCATCGTCGCACTGCTCGGCGCCGGCCTTGGCCACGCCGTCGCCGCAGATCCCGACCCGGCAGGCGTTGGTGCATGCGTCGGTGTTGACGGAGTTGGCGTCGTCGCACTCCTCGCCGGGGCCGGTCACGCCGTCGCCGCAGGCCGCCAGGGTGCAGTTGTTGCGGCAGCCGTCGGTGTTGGTCTGGTTGCCATCGTCGCACTGCTCGCCATTGAGGACGTTGAGGGTGCCGTCGCCGCAGGTGGCCGCGCTGCAGTTGGCGTCGCAGGTCGCCGACTGGCCAGCCGTATCGCAGGTCTCACCGGTCAGCGGGCCTGGGCCGTCGGGATCGGCGTGGGTGTTGACCCGGCCGTCGCCGCAGAAGGCCGTGGAGCAGTCGGCGTCGCACAGCGCCGTGTCGGTGCCGATCGCGCCGGGGTCGCACTGCTCGCCGGCCGGGGCGTTGACGTAGCCGTCGCCGCACACGCGCGGGGTGCAGTCGCGGTCGCAGGCGACGACATCGACGCCGACCGCGCCGGGGTCGCACAGCTCGCCGGCGGCGCCGTTGACCCGGTTGTCGCCGCAGATCGGGATGGTGCAGTCGCGGTCGCAGGTGGCGACGTCGGTGTTGGGGGTGCCGGGGTCGCACTGCTCGCCGCCGGGCGCGTTGACGTAGCCGTCGCCGCAGACCTTGCTCGTGCAGTCGCGGTCGCACATCGCGACGTCGACGCCGACCGCACCGGGGTCGCAGGTCTCGCCGGCGGCGAGGTTGATCTTGTTGTCGCCGCAGATCGGGATCGTGCAGTCGTTGTCGCACAGCGGCGAGTTCTGACCGATCACGCCCGGGTCGCACTGCTCGCCGGCCGGGATGTTGACGCGGTTGTCGCCGCACACCGGCAGGGTGCAGTTGGAGTTGCAGCCCGCGGTGTTGGCGCCCGGGCTGCCCGGATCGCACTGCTCGCCGGCCAGGACGTTCTTGTGGTTGTCGCCGCAGATCGGCAGGGTGCAGCGCTCGGGATCGTTGATGTCCGCGGTCCAGTCGCAGATCGCAGTCTCGGCCAGCTGGCCGGGGTCGCACTGCTCGGTCGCGGGATCGAGCAAGCCGTTGCCGCAGCCGGCGCCGCCCTGGCAGTCGTTGCGGCATTCGTCGGTGTTGATCTGGTTGCCGTCGTCGCAGACCTCGTTGGGGTTGGAGCCGCCGTTGCCCTGGAGATCGCGGATGCCGTTGCGGCAGGTCTCCTCGGACAGGCAGTTCGAGCTGCAGCCGTCGCCCGACGTGATGTTGCCGTCGTCGCAGACCTCGGCGCAGTTGGTGTTGTTCGTCGTCGGGTCGAAGCACTCAGGAAACACCGGCAGGCCGTTGCCCATGCGCGACCGGTTCTTGGGCAGGTGGTTGTCGATCACCCCGTTGCCGCACGACTCATTGGACTTGCAGTCGGCGCGGCACTTGTCGGCGCTGACCGTGTTGCCGTCGTCGCAGGCCTCACCGGCCACCGAGTTCGGATGGTTGTCGCCGCAGACCACGGCCGAGCAGTCGCTGTCGCAGTCGGCGGTGTCCTGCCCGGCCCGGTCGCAGTCTTCCTTGTTGGCGGCGTTGGCGGGATGGCTGCGGACGTTGGAGTCGCCGCAGGTCGCCAGCCGGCAGCCCTGGTTGGCGACGAACACGCAATCGTCGTCGTTCAACAGGTTGCCGTCGTCGCACTCCTCGCCGGGATCCATCACGCCGTTGCCGCAGGCGGTGACGGTGCAGCCCTTGCGATCGGCGGTGCAGAAGGAGCCGGCCGGGCAGACCGTGAGGATGCCCTCGTCGCTGACGCAGTCGAGGGTGGTGGTGTCGAAGCAGCCGGTCGTGCTCCAGGAGCCCAGACCAGCGAGGCTGGCCCAGAGGACCAGGGCGAGCGCTCGCGGGAGGTGGCGGGCGCGGACCGGGCGGCGACCGCCCGAGAACGAGGGAAGGATCGTCATGTCGACCTCGAGATCAAGCCAGGAGAGAAGGTGCTAACGGACGGCGGATCGGGACCACGCGGGCTAGAAGCTCCCGATGGCGGCGAAGCCGGTGACGTCGGGTGAGATGATCGGGACCAGGCTGACGCCGTTCGGCTCGGCGACCTCCTTGGGGTTCACCCGATAGGTCTGCGGCCGGTTCAGCACGAACAGCGTGACGCCCGCCGCAAAGGCCGCGCCGCCGAGGGCGTAGGCGCCGATCGCGATCGTCTGCTTGGTGTTGGCCGACGTCTTCTTGTCGAAGAGACCGTTGGGCGGCGTGGTGCAGCCGCCGGTCGGATCTGTCGCGGCGCAGTCCTTGACGCCGGCGTCGTACTCGGCGAAGGAGCTCTTGGCGCTGAGGTGGAGGAACACGCCACCGCCGATGATGGCGGCGCCGATGCCGCCGACCGTGATCGGCACCCAGCCCGGCATCAGCCGCTTGGTGCGCAGGAGCTGGTCCTCGGTGAACAGCGTGAAGGTCTGCTTGTCGGTCTCGCCGCCGAGGATCTTCGCGCTCACCTGCATGGTGACGTGGCCGTCGGCGCGGACCGACACCGAGTGCTCGCCGGACTGGATGAGCTCCTTCCAGGTCCCGGGGCCGGTGAACACCTCCTTGCCATCGAACACCATCTTGGCGCCGGCGAGGTCGATCGTGTACTCGACGTGGGCGAGCTGCTTCTCGACGATCGACTTCAGGTTCTTGGCCTGCTTGCACTTGTCGTCGTCGATGGCCTTGCAGTCGTAGGCCATGGCGCTCTCGAGCGCATGGAACATCTCGATCGGCTGATCGAGGTTCACCAGGGCCAGCGCCAGGTTGTAGTGGATCGCCGGGTGGTTCCAGTGGGTGAGGGCCTCGCGATACTTCCGCGCGGCATCGGGGAAGATGCCGTCCTTGAGTAGCGCGTTGCCGTCGGTGAACAGGGCCAGCGCGGCGTTGCTCTCCTGGGCGCTCACGCCCTCGGCCCACGGCCGGGCCGGCTGGGCCGCCGCCTCACCCGCGAACGCGAGCACTCCGACCGCGAGCACCGCAGACATCAGGATCGCCCGGCGAAGCCCGGGTCCGCGCGACCGTCGCAACATGGCAGCGTCTCCAATCATGGCGTGGGTTG
>JAYVSF010000915.1:0-8466 GCA_043775605.1 Myxococcales bacterium | reverse complement strand
CGGTGAAGGTCGAGCCGGCCAACACCACAGCGACCTCCTCAGCGTCGAGACCGGCATCGATGGCCAGCCGTTCGTCGACCTCGGGAAGGCCGATGGCCTCACCCTCGGTCAGGTAACCGCGCAGGAACCGCTCCTTGACCCGGGGCTGGATACCACGCACCGCCCCGAGATGAATCATGCGGTGGGCATCGAAGGTGTTGCCCGGCCGGAGGCGATCGAAGCGCATCGTCAGGCCGTCGGCGGCGGCCAGGGTCACCAGGTGATCGGTGCGGGCTTGGGCCTCGGCCTCGGTCATCCGGTACTTCGCGGCCAGCCGGCGGGCGTGGGGGATGTCGGTGGGCTGCTCGCGCGGGGCCCGAGGATCGAGCTCGAAGCTGCGCCAGACCAGGTCGACCGCGGCCCGGTGCTCGAAGCCGGCGAGCGCGGCCTCGAGCCGCCGCTTGCCGACGTAGCACCAGGGGCAGGCGAGGTCCGACCAGACGTCGATGCGGAGACGCGACATCCGGACAATGTAGCCGGCTCCCCGGCGTTCGACGACTCCCGCGGGTCAGGGCACGAGGGCGTGGGGCCGGAAGTCGGCGAACGCGGCGAGGTGGTCGGTGGCGCGGGCCGGGTGGTCGAGCATCCAGGGCATGACCTTGAGCAGGTAGGCGCTCTCGAACTGGATCCACAGGGAGTCGTCGGACAGGCGCTCGGGCCGGTCGGCGACGTCGTCGGCCGCGGTCACAGTGTGCTCGTAGCCGGCGGCCGAGATGGCGTGGGGCGTGAGGTAGGGCGTGAACGTGAACGCGCCCGGCTGCCAGCGGCTGCCGGCCGGGCTGGCGAGCACGGCGTTGAACTCGACCGCGGCGTTGCGGTGGAAGAACGGCGGCCGGAAGGTGTGCTCGCTGACCTCCCAGCGGCCGCGGAACACGCCGAGGTCGAACGCGCTGCGACCGCGCTCGTCGAACGGCGCGGTGAGGACGGTGAGGATCGACGGGTCGGGGTGATCGAAGCTGACGCTGCCGAGGCTGTTGAAGGCGTCGAGCGGGTACTTGCACGGGGCGTAGGTGCCGTGCCACGCGACGACGTCGAACGGGCTGTGGGGCGCGTCGACCTGCCACAGCTGGCCGCCCTGGCGGACCACGATGGTCCACGGCGCGGTGTCGTCCTCGAAGGCCGCGACCGGCGCGAGGAAGTGGCGCTCGTCGGCGAGGCCGTTGGCGCCGATCGGGCCGCGCTCGGGCAGGCGGAAGTGGCCGTCGAACAGCTCGCCGACGAAGCCGCGGGCGGCGCCGTCGGGCAGCGCGACCCGGAAGCGGAGGCCGCGCGGCACGATCGCGATCTCGCCGGGCGCGACCTCGAGGTGGCCGAGTTCGGTCTGCAGGTGCAGGCGGCCGCGCTCGGGCACGAACAGCAGATCGCCGTCGATGTTGCAGAAGGCCGTGCGGACCATGTCGGCGGTCGCGGCGTAGAGGTGGATCGCGGCGCCGTGGCCGAGCGCAGCGTCGCCGGCGCCGGCGAAGGTGGTGAGGCCGGCGAGGAAGTCGGTGGCGGTGGCCGGCATCGCCGGCGGGTGGAAGCGCAGGCACTCGGGCAGCGGCACCCCGGCCTCGAAGCTGCCGACGAAGCGACCGTGCGCGCGCGGCCGGAACGAGCCGGCGAGCACCTGCGGCCGCAGCCGGTACATCCAGGTCCGGCGGTTGTCCGCGCGCCGGACGGTGAAGCCGGTGCCGTTGAGCTGCTCGGCGACCAGGCCGTAGGGCACGTGGCGCGGGCTGTTCTGATGGTTGGGCAGCGCGCCGGGGCGGGCCTCGGACGCCAGCGCGTTGCCAAAGCCGGCCTGGTACGCGAACGGGCCGCCGGCGACCCGGTCGATCGCGCGGCGGAGCGCGGCGTCGTCGGGCGCGTGCACCGCGTGGACGTCGCCGGCCACCAGCGAGACCTCGACGGTGGCGCCGGCGGCGGCGAACCGCGCGGCGCTGGCCTCGAAGACGTCGCGCGCGACCCAGGGATCGCCGGCGGCGCTGCCGCAGTACAGCAGGGCGCCGCGGGCCGCGGCAAGGTCGGCGTGCGGCAAGGGCGTCGGCGCGCCGCTGAAGGCCAGGACGCGGCGCGGTCGCGACGAGGTCTGCGACAGCCAGGTCAGGGCCAGGCACGCGCCCTGCGAGAAGCCTGCGACCACGACGCGCTCGGCGCCGACCGTGGCGGCGAGGTCGCGCCACAACGCCTCGACCACCGACAGCGCGCTGTCGAGCCACGGCTGGTTGTCGGCGACCGGCGCGAGGAAGCCCTTCGGGTACCAGGTGTTGCCATGGGCCTGGGGTGCGACGACCGTGACGTCGGTGCGCGGGCCGAGCCGGCGCTCGAGGTCGGCGGCGAAGCGGTCTGCGCTGGCGCCGCGGCCGTGCAGCGCGAGCACCACCGCCTTGGCCTGCGCGAGCGGCGCGCCGCGCACGGTGACCGTCATCGCCGCGTGGTCGCCGCGCACGCCGTCGGGCAGCGCGATCCGGCGGGTGTGGCGCGACGGCCGGCGATCGTGGAGCGCGTCGTCGAGCAGCACGGTCAACGCCGCGCGATCGATCGGCCGCGGGTTCGGGTAGCGCGCGGTCAGGACCTCGTCGACGATCGCGGCGAGCTGCTCGGGCGCGACCGGCAGCGCCCGCAGCGAGGTCGCGAGGCCGAGGCTGCGCTGGAGGTCGTAGAGGAAGCCGGCGGGGTCGTCGCTGCCCCAGATCCGGTGCAGCAGGCGCGCGGTGTCGGGCGCGGCGGGCAGGTTGAAGCCGAGGACGTAGGGCAGGAGCGTGGCGTGGGTGCGGGCGTGGGCCGTGCCGAGGCTGCCGCCGAGGACGTGGGCCAGCTTGTGGTGCAGGCCCATGCTGGCGCCGCCCAGCGACATCGACGCCAGCGCCGCGCCGCGCAGGGCGTGCTCGCGCGCCACCGGATCGCGCGGATCCGCGGCGATGCCGCGCAGGCCGGCCAGCAGCGGCGCCAGGCTGTCCTCGGCCGCGCGGCGGGCGGCGGCGGTGGCGTCGACGGCGTACAGCGCCTCGAGGCTGTGCGCGAGCGCGTTGAACAGGCTGTCGAGCGATAGCGTGCGCTCGAGGTCGACGGTCAGCTCGGGGTCGTAGACCACCAGCCGCGGCCGCACCCGGTCGTCCTTGCCGGTGGTCTTCTTGCCGTCGCGGGTGATGCCCCAGATGCTGGTCCGCTCGGAGCCGGCGTAGGTGGTGGGCACCGCGCCCAGGGTCACCGGCAGCTCGAGGGCGATGGCCTTGGCCACGCCGATCGGGGTGCCGCCGCCGTGGGCCACGACCCAGTCGACGTCGGCGGCGCGGGCCCGGGCGACCGCGGCGTCGGCGACCTCACCCGGCACCTGCGGCCGGTCGGTGACGAACCGGCCGGCGGCGCGGTCACCGAGGGCAGCAGCGATCCGCTCGGCGCCGGCGGTGTGCCGGTCCTGGGCCACCAGCAGGACGCGGCGTGCGCCGAGCTCGACCAGCAGCGCGGCGACCTCACGCTCCGCGCCGACTCCGAACACGACGAGATCGGGATCGCGCGCCAGCGTCTCCATGGGTCAGGACGCCTTGGCGCTCACGCTGGCGACGAAGCCGCGGACGTCGGCGGCCGGCTCGCTGTAGGCGGCGCCGAGCGCGGACTCGACCCGAGCCTTGTAGTCGGTGGCCCAGGCCGGCAGCGGGGTGTCCGACAGGGCCAGGAACTCGAGGGTGGCGGCCAGGCGGATGTCGGCGATCGACGGCGTCGGCCCGTCGCCGATGAAGCCGTCGCGCACGAAGTAGGTGCGGAACACCTCGAGCGGCTCGGCGATCGCGGCCTCGGCGGCGGCGCGGGCGGCGGCCTTCTGCTCGGCGGTGGCGTCGTCGTGGGCCGCGACCTCGCCGGCGTAGCTGGGGAAGCCGAGGCGCGGATAGGTGGTGCGCGCGACCAGCGGGTAGAGCGTACCAGTCAGGTAGAAGTTGGCCGAGTCGGCGAGCGCGCGCCGGCCGGCGTCCTTCGGGTACAGGCTGTCGAGGCCGTGCTGGTTGGCCAGGTACATCATGATCGCGCAGCTCTCCCACATCGCGCCACGGGGATGGTCGGCGTGCTCGATGGCGGGCGTGAGGTGGGCCGGGATCTTGGCCAGGAACTCGGGCGAGCGGGTCTTGCCCCAGGCGTTCTCCTCGTTGAACGGCAGGCCCGCGGCCCGCAGGAACACGCGGACGGTGAGGTTGTTGACGCTGGGCGGGAGCATGTGCAGGTGCGTGGTCATGTCGGGGTTCTCCAGAGACGGGATCGGATTCGGGATCGGATCAGGAGCACGTGACTCCTGCGGATCAGTGTGGCGGTGGTGGCCGGTCGCGGACCGAGGTCTCGAGGAACGCCCGCAGCTCGTACATCTGATCGCTGGCGAAGCCCTGGCCGATGTAGGCAGTGCCGAACGCGAGCCCGCCGCCGATCAGCATCGCCGCCAGGAACAGCGCCGGCGACAGCAGCGCGCCGCCGGCGGTCCACTGCGACGTCAGGTAGATCGCGGCCCCCACCGACAGCATGCCGAACAGGAGCTGCAGCACCAGGAACGTCGTCCAGATCTGCGGGGCCGGCGCGAACAGGCCGTTGACGCGGGTGCTGCCGTCGGGCCGGGTGTCGAGCTGGACGTCGAGGTGCGGGGTCCAGAACACGCGGTGCTCGGCGGCGATGGTGAGCAGGATCGTTCGCGCGAACGCCCGACCTTCGATCGCGTCGGTCGCGGACAGCGTGGCCTGCAGGTGCTCGACCACCTCGTCGGGGGCGAGCGCGCTGATGAACGAGAACCGGGGCCGCGCCCGCGGATGGTGCATGGGTCATCGTATCGCGGGTCGGGTCCACCTACGCTGCGATCAAGCTCACGTGCGCGATGGCCGCCGCTTCGACACGCCCGCGGTCGGCACCAGCGGCGAGGCCACCGGCGGCGGTGGTGCGATCACGGCCGCGGCGCTGTCCGCGGGCGCGGGATCGGGCTCGGCGGAGTATTCGGGCATGGTGGCGGGCAGGCGGGCGGTGGTGCTGGCCCGGCTCGGGGCGCGGTGCTCCACGAGCGGCATCGACCGCGCGGCTGGCAGCGCGGGTGCGGGGGCCTTCGCGGGTGCGGGGGCCTTCGCGGCGGCCGTCGCCTTCGCGGTGGGCTCGGGCTTCGCCGTGGGCTTCGCGGGCGCGGGAACGTTCGACTTCGTCGTCGGGGGAGTCTTCGGCTTCACGGAGTCATCGCCTTCGCGGGAGCGGTGGCATCGCCTCGCCGTCCCGACCGCCCCAGTGTTTCACAGGTCGACGGCGGTGGGGCGCCGGAGCGCCCCGTCGAGCGACCCGATGGCGCGGTCGTGTAGGATGCGCGCCGTGCGGAAGCTGCTGCCCGGGCTCTTGCCGGCGATCGCGCTGGTGGCGGTCGCCGCCTGGAGCACTTGCCGCACGGTCGGCGCCGGGGCGGGCGTCCCGGGTGACGCGGCCTGGGCCCAGGCGGCGGCGCTGGTCCGGGCCGAGCATCAGCTGGGCGACCTCATCGTCTTCGCGCCGCGCTGGAACGATCCGGTCGGGCGCCTGCACCTCGGCGATCTGATCCCGATCGCGATGGCCGGCCGCCTCGACGGCGATCGCTACGGCCGGATCTGGGAGCTCGACATTCGCGGGGCGCGGGCGCCCGAGACCCGTGGGCTCGCGGCCGCGTCGACGCGCGTGGTCGGCGGCATCACGGTGCGACGCTTCGAGCGCGCGCCGGCCGAGGTGGTGACCGACGTCCTCGACCTGCCGCCGCCGACCGTGACCGGCCTCTACGCTCGCGGCCCGGTCGAGGTCCTGGCCGAGGTCGGGTTCGAACCGCACCGCTGCTGGCAGGTGGTGCCGGGCGCCGGCCAGACCGTCACGCTGCGCTGGGACGCGGTCGCGCTCGGGCGCGAGCTGGTGATCGGCGTCGGCCTGGCCGATGTCTTCACCCGCCGCGACGTCCGCGAGCCGGCCGAGCTCGCCGTCGACATCGGCGATCTCGAGATCGCGCGGACCCGGATCGGGGTCGACAGCGGCTGGGTCCGGACCCGGGTCGCGACCGAGCCCGGGATCGCGGCCCTGACCGTGACCGCGTCGGCGATCGGCGCCGGCTCGCGCGATCGCCTGGTTTGCTTCGCGATCGAGGCCCGCACGTGAGCACCGACCCGCCGTCCGACCCGCCCGATGACGACGCCCGCTTCCGGCCGCCCACCGAGCCCGCGCCCGCGCTCGAGCTCGACGATCGGCAGCGCGCGATCGCGGCGACGCCGGCGGTGAACCTCGCCGGGGCCACCGCCGCTACCCGCACCGCCGAGGCTCGCGCCGCCGACCTCGCGCGCCGGCCGCGGGTCCGAGGTCACCGCCTCACCGCGCTGGTGCTGTTCGTGCTGTCGCTCACCCTGGTGCTGATCAACCAGCGCCGGGTCGGCATCGTCCGCGACGAGGTCCTCTACGTCGGCGCGGGCAAGGCCTACGCCCACTGGTGGCTCGACGTCGCCACGTTCGAGCACGGCCGGGTCAGCGCGGCCGGCATCACCCGGGTCTGGGGCGGCAAGAACCCGACCGACAACAATCGCGAGCACCCGCCGCTGATGAAGACCCTGTTCGGGCTCTCGCAGATCGTGCTGCACGACAAGCTCGGGGTGACGTCGTCGGACCTGACCGCGGCCCGGGCTGCGACCGCCGCGGTCCACGCGCTCGCCATCGCGGTTCTGTTCCTGTGGGTGGCGGCGGCCTGGGGCTACGCCGAGGGCGTGATCGCGGCGCTGTGCGCGCTGTTCCTGCCGCGCGCGCTGTTCCACGCCGGCGTGGCCTGCTTCGACGCGCCGATCGCGGCCTGGTGGCTGGTGACCCTGTACGCCTACTGGCGCGGGCTATCGCACCGAGGCTGGGCGGTGCTGGCCGGGGTGTGCTGGGGCCTGGCCCTGGCGACCAAGCACAACGCCTTCCTGATCCCGTTCGCGATCGCGCCGCACTTCGTCTGGGTCGCGATCCGTGTCCACCGCGGGCCCGGCCGCCTGGGCGTCGCCCTTGCGGTGCGAACCCTCGGCCGCGGCCTGCGTGCGCGCTGGTTGTCGCCGGTCGCGCTGATCGTCCTCGGGCCGCTGACCTTGATCGCGCTGTGGCCGTGGCTGTGGTTCGACACCGTCGGCCACCTCGAGGCCTGGCTGCGTTTCCACACCCACCACGTCCACTACAACTTCGAGTACCTCGGCGACAACTGGAACGCGCCGCCGTTCCCGTGGCACGTCGCGCTCGTCACCACGTTGCTCACGGTGCCGGCGGCGACCCTGGCCGCGGCGCTAGGCGGCGCCGCCCGCGGGGTCGAGCTGGTGCGGCGCGGCGACGGCGTCGAGCGGACTACCGCGCCCGGTGCGCTGCTGCTGCTGTCGCTGGTGGTCGCGATGGGCCCGTTCCTGCTCGGCTCGACGCCGATCTTCGGCGCCGAGAAGCACTGGGCGGTCGCGAGCTACACGATCGCCGCCGGCGCCGGCCTCGGCGTGGTCTGGGCCGCGCGTCGCGCCGCCGCCGCGATCACCGCGCGCTGGACGCGACTGCCGGCCCGCCGGATCGAGCTGGCCGCGGTGCTGGTCAGCGCGACGATCGTCGTCGGCGCCGCCGCGGCCGAGACCTGGCACGACCAGCCCTACGCGCTGTCGAGCTACAACGCGCTCGCCGGCGGCGCGCCGGGTGGCGCCGACCTCGGCATGAACCGTCAATTCTGGGGCTACGCCGCGCGCGGCGTGCTGCCGATCCTGCGGGCCCAGGCGCCGGCGCCCGGCCAGCCGCCGCTGCCGGTCTACACCCACGACGCCACGCCGGCCTGGGCCTGGTACCGCAACGCTGGCCTCTTGCCCGCAGCCTTGCCCGACGCCGGGCACGAGGAGAGCGGGGTCGATCGCAGCCAGCTCGCGATCGTGATCCACGAGCTGCACTTCAACCGCCACGACTTCCTGATCTGGGCCGCGTACGGCACGGTCCAGCCGATCGCCGTGCTGCGCTTCGACGGCGTGCCGCTGGTCAGCGTCTACCGCCGACCGCCGACACCGCCGCCGCCGTCACCGCCCTGATCCGGGGACGAGCGACGGCGAGGCGGCCCCTGACGCGGGCAATCTCGGCTCGGCGCGCAAGGGTTGATTAAGGTGACAGGGTCAACCTGGCCTCGTGGCAAGATCGCGACCGACCGCGGGCCCGGAGCTCGCGCTCCCTCTGTATCCTGAGCGACCGCCGATGATCGTCCGTCTCATGCTCTGCCTTCGGCCCCTCGCGCTCGCGACCGCGTGCCTGGCCGCGGCCTGCGGCGGTGACGACGGCAGCACCACCACGGCCGACGCGGGCATCGACGCGGCGCCCGGCGCCCTCGACACCTTCGTCGGCCAGTTCACCGCCGACCTGGTCGCGCCGGTGCCGGCCACCGCCGACAGCCCCGCGGTCGAGGGCTTCACCTCCGTGCTCGGCGTGGTCTACGATCAT
>JAYVSF010000914.1:0-9806 GCA_043775605.1 Myxococcales bacterium | reverse complement strand
CGGCTTCCTGCTGCTCGGCTCGGTGTTCCTGGTGGTCACCGGCGGCGAGGCGCTCTACGCCGACATGGGCCACTTCGGGCGGGTGCCGATCCGGCTGGCCTGGTACACGATCGCGCTGCCGGGACTGCTGCTCAACTACTTCGGCCAGGGCGCGCTGTTCCTCGCCCACAAGCCCGGCGAGATCACCAACCCGTTCTACGGCCTGGTCGAAGGTCCGCTGCTGGTGCCGATGCTGGTGCTGGCGACGATGGCCGCGGTGATCGCGTCGCAGGCCCTGATCTCGGGCGTGTTCTCGCTGACCCGCCAGGCCATCCAGCTCGGCTTCTGGCCGCGCCTCACCGTGATCCACACCTCGGCCACCGCCGAGGGCCAGATCTACGTGCCCGAGATGAACTACCTGCTGATGGTCGGCTGCGTCGTGCTGGTGCTGCAGTTCCGCACCAGCTCGGCCCTGGCCGCCGCGTACGGCATCGCAGTCACCGGCACGATGGCGATCACCTCGTGGCTGTTCTACCGGGTCGCGGTCCATCGCTGGAACTGGCGCAAGCGCAAGGCCGGCGCGCTGCTCGCGCTGTTCCTGACCTTCGACCTCGCGTTCCTGGTCGCGTGCTCGTCGAAGCTGCTCGACGGCGGCTGGTTCCCGCTGTCGGTCGGGGTCGCGGTGTTCGCGGTCATGACCACGTGGTGGCGCGGCCGGGTCGAGCTCGGCAAGGTGATGGAGTCGGGCGCGATCCCGACCGAGCTGTTCATCGCCGATCTCGAGTTCAACCCGTTGCCGCGGGTCGAGGGCACCGCGGTGTTCATGACGTCGGGCGCCGACAACGTGCCCAACGTCGTGCTCCACCACGTCAAGCACAACCGGGTGCTGCACCAGGAGGTCGTGCTGTTCTCGGTGCTGACCGAGCCGGTGCCGTGGGTGTCGACCGCGCGCACGCTCGAGGTCAAGGCGCTGGGCTACGGCATGCTGCGGATCACCGCGCGGGTCGGCTTCATGCAGTCGCCCGACGTGCCGGCCTTGATCGCCCGCTGCGCCGAGGCCGGCCACATCACGGCGCAGCCGATGACCACGACCTACTACCTGGGCCGGCAGACGCTGCTGGTGTCGGGCAAGGCGCCGATGGCCCGCTGGCGCAAGACGCTGTTCTCGTTCCTGTCGCGCAACTCGCGCCCGCCGACGGCGTTCTTCAACCTGCCGCCCAACCGCGTCGTCGAGCTCGGCCTGCAGATCGAGATCTGAGGCTGTGATCGGCCAGGCTTGCGGCATGGCGCGCGGGATTTCGGGGTTGCTGGTCGTAGTCGCCGGGCTCGCCGGGTGCGGCCCGCCCCCAGCCGTCGCGGCGCCCGCGGGCGCCGCCGTCGCCAACCACCCGGCCATGACGTCTGGATCTACCGCGAGCTGTCCACCGGACGAGCGGATTGGGGCATCGTCGAGAGATCGATGCGCCTTGCAGGCCCGAGTGGTCATCGACTAGCTTGCCGGAGTGTCGCCGGCTCCCGCTCGCCGACCGCCCTTGTTTGAGGCCACGCCAGCAACGGCTGCAGGCGCGGCCGAGCATGAATGGTATCGCGCGTGCCGCGACCACGTTGGAAAGCGTTCGATCCGCGCCGCCCTGACGCGCATCTGGAACGCCCACGGTGACCTGCTGCCCGAGGCACCTGACCAGTTCGTCGATCAGTTCCGTCGCGACTTCCCGGCACGTTCGTGGGAGCTGTACGTGCTCGGCTGGCTCGCACGAAGCGGCGCGTCGCTGGAGCGGAGCCCTGGAACAGGACCGGACTTCTGCGCGTCGCACCCGCGAGTCGGTCGCTTCTGGATCGAGTGCGTCGTGCCGACCTCCGGGACCGGCGCGAACAAGGTACTGGAGCGGCCCGACGGCGTGACGGTGTGGTCGGGGCAGCGAATCGCGCGCCGTCGAAGGGGATGGTGCGACCCGGTTGGCGCCGTCCTGGTCGACCCGCGGATTGAAGTCGTCGAAGAAGACGCGGCGGTAGAGTTCGGCCCAGGGTAGGCGGGAGGGCCGCCGGGCGGGCGGCGAGGACGCGCCGGAGGGTCGTGGGCATGCGGCGCTGGACCCTGGCCGCGGTGACCAGGGACGAGGGCGGTAACGGCGGGACGAGGCGCGGCACGGTGTCGGCGTGGAGCGTGACGTTCGTCGATGCTGGCGGTGAGCCGGTTACCAAGCACGGCGACGGGGGCAGCGCCGCTACCGTGCGTGGTAAGCTGGTTGTGTGATCACGCGACTGGAGATCGAAGACTTCAAGGCAATCCGGAAGGTGGCGATCGACTTGGGACCGATGACCGTACTGGTCGGGCCGAACGATTCCGGCAAGACCACGATCCTGCAAGCGCTGGACGTGCTCGGACGAAGCGGCACCCTCTCGATCGCGATTCCAAACGCCAATATCTTCGACGGAAATCCTGAGGACTACTTCGCCGAGCGAGATCGCTCGCGACCGATCCGGATCGCCATCCAAGGCCAGACCGCGGCCCCCTCCGAAGCCGGTACCTACCGGTACGCCGTCGCCATCGGTGCCCGAGACCATCGCATCAGCGTGGTCGAGGAGGAGCTGTGGTGGAACGGGGAGCGCGTCTACCTCGAGGTGCCAGGCGGGAAGGGCGTGGAGCATTGGACCGGGGAGTCGACGCTGTTGAAGTTCAAGTACGGGACCAGCGGCGGCCTCTACGCGGCCGTCCTCGCCGAGCTTCCGGGGCGCTACGTCGCGTTCAGCCCGCAGGCGCTGGCGCGCGCGTGTCGTCCAGACGCGGCGTTCGACGCCGACGGTAGTGGGCTGGCAGCGCTCCTTCAGCGCATGCTCAATGCGCCCGATCGGCGCCCCCTGGAAGCGCTGGACACCGGCCTGCGACGCCTGAGCCCACACGTCCACAACGTCGCGGTCGACACCCAGAGGACCCCGGGCTGGGTCGAGACCTTCCTGGCGCTCGAGCCGAGCCGACAGGGCATCGCTGCTCGCGAAGTGTCGATGGGGGTCCTGCTGGCGACCGGCTACCTCGCGCTCATGCACGGGACGAAGTCACAGCGGTTTCTGGTCGAGGAGCCCGAGAACGGCGTCCACCCGCGCGCGTTGCTGGCGATCGTGGAGGTGCTGCGCGAGCTGGCGCAGACTGGCCGCCAGGTGGTGCTGACGACCCACAGCCCGATTCTCTTGAACTACATGGAGCCCGGCGACGTGAGGGTCGTGACCCGAGCTGCCGACGGCGTCCATGTCACCCCGATCACCGAGACCCCTCACTTCGACGAGCGGGCCCGTGACTTCGATCTGGGCGAGCTGTGGTACGCGATCGGTGAAGATGAGCTGGTCTCGCACGCGTCATGAAGATCATGCTGGTGGCGGAGGGCGCGCGGGAGCTAGGCGACCTGTCCGGGCATGACGCCACGGGCGGCGTCTGGATCCGACGGCTGCTCGCCGCCGCGCCAGACCACGAGCTCACGGTGGTGCCATTCGTGCTCCCGAGATTGCGGAAGGCGGAGCAAGGGCCGCGCGGCGAGGACGAGAACGCTGCGCGCGCGGTCCGGGAGGCCCGCCGCCAGCGATGCGACGGCCTCGTGTTCTTGCGAGACGGCGACGGCGTCGCAGAGGATCGAAGGCGCAAGAACGAGGCAGGATTCGAGGCCGAGCAAGCTGCCGGCCCGCCCGCCGTGATGGGCATCCAGATCGAGACCATGGAGGCGTGGCTCCTCGCCGACGTTGCCAGCTTCGAGCGGGTGGTAGGCCTGCCACCAGGCTTGACCAAGCGCCCCGAGGCGCTGTGGGGCAAGCCCCACGATCCGACGTCCAGCCACCCGAAGCAGATCTACAACCGTCTCGTGAAGGCGGGGACGGGCCGCAACCACCGGGACACGGCCATCGCCCTCGCCGAGGCGGCTGATCTCGACGTGTTGACCCGCGAGTGTCCCGAAGGCTTCGGACGATTTCGCGCGGACTTCGAGAGGGCGTTCCCCACGTTCGACTGCGTGGTCGCGGCCGATCTCGAAAACGGAATTGGGACGAAGAGCGGCTTGCCGTGGCCCCCGCTCAGGACCGACCTCGAGCACTTCCGGACGCTGACGACCGCGGCAGCGGCCGGAAAGCGCAACGCGATCATCATGGGACGGAGGACCTGGGACTCCTTGCCTGCGAAGGACCGGCCGCTACCGGACCGGCTCAACGTCGTGATCTCGCGTGGCGCGGTCGAGCTTGCCCCGGGTGCCCGCCAGGCCCGGTCTCTCGACGACGCGCTGACCCAGGCCGGTCTCGAGCCCGGCATCGACAAGACCTTCGTCATCGGCGGCGCGGAGATCTTCCGACAGGCGTTCGAGCACGTGCGCTGCAACGACGTCGTCCTCACGCGGATCGACTTCAGGTTTCCGGATGTCGATGCCCACATCCCGGACCTGGCCAAGCGCTTCGACCTCATCAAGACCGGCGCGACCATCGACGAGAGCGGTTTCGACTACCGGATCGAACGCTGGCGACGGCGCGGACGATAGATCAGCGCCGTGTCGTTCGTGTGGGTTACCCATCACGTCGCGTCGACCCGCTGGCTCAAGGCCGAGGTGGCGAGCCGCACACGCACCTGGAGCATAGGGCGCATCAACGCGGTCTGGTCGGCAGCGAGTGCGGTCGCGACGCCCGTGGGAGGGCGCGTGGGTCGCCACGGCAGGGCCGGAGCGTGAGAGCGCGCACGGAGGTCGTGGTGGCGGGGCGGGCACGATGCCGACGTCCGGCCCGCGCCCGCACGGTGGGGCCGGGTCAGGGCCAGTCGTTGGCGTCGGCGCCGAGCGAGCCGCGCTGAGCGCGCACGACGCAGAAGCGGTGGCCGGTCGGCGCCTCCATCACCCACCAGGTCCGGACCTGCTCGACCCGACGGGCGCCGAGCGCCTCGAGCCGCGCGACCTCGGCCTCGACGTCGTCGGCCTCGATGTCGAGGTGGACCCGGCTGGGGTGGGCGACCCGCTGGATGAAGACGATCGGCTGGTTGGCGCGATCCGCGAGCGCGGCGTAGGCGCCCTCGGTCTCGGTCACCGCGCGACCGAGCGCGGCGCTCCAGAACGCGGCGGCGCCATCGCGGTCGTCCCCTTCACAGTCGATGCCCAGCGCGACGAGGCGGCTCTTGTGCATGACCCGAGTGTGCCAAATCTCGCGGCCGCCGGCCTGTGCCACGATGCGGCCATGACCAACGAGCTGATCCTGCACGGCGAGTTGGGGTGGGTGAGCCCGTGGGTGTTCCACGCGATGGTCGCGCTCGAGGAGAAGGGCCTGCCGTACGAACTCAGGCTGTGGCCGCTGCCGCTGCCGCCGGCGGTCAAGGCCGCGCTGGTGGCGAAGAACGGCGTCGGCAAGGTGCCGATCCTCGAGCACGGCGCGGTCGCGATCGGCGAGTCGCTGGCGATCTCCGAGTACCTGGCCGAGACCTTCCCGACCCCGGGCCACCCGCGGATCTTCCCGGCCGACCTCGCCGAGCGCGCCCGCGCCCGCCAGGTCATGTCGTTCCTGCGCAGCTCGCTGTTCGCGCTGCGCGAGGCCCGGCCGACCACGTCGGTGTTCGGCGCGCCGGTCACCACGCCGCTGTCGCCGGCGGCCCAAGCCCAGGCCGACGAGCTGATCGGAGCCGCGCGCCACGCGCTCGCGCCCGGTCGCACCACGATCGCCTCGGCCTGGTGCATCGCCGACGCCGATCTCGGGCTCGCCCTCATGCGCTTGGTCAAGAACGGCGATCCGGTGCCCGACCTGCTTCGGGCCGCGGCCGAGGCGACCTGGGCCCGCCCGTCGGTGCAGGTCTACCTGCGCCACGCCGCCGCCGCCGCCGGCGCCTGACCGCCGCCGGCGTGCTACGAGTCGCTGGTGAGCCTCCTCGACGACTGCTTCGCCGCCAACCGGCGCTGGGCCGCCACCACCGCCGAGCGCGATCCCGGGTTCTTCAAGCGGCTCGAGGCCGTGCAGAACCCCGAGCTGCTGTGGATCGGCTGCTCCGACAGCCGGCTGCCGCCCAACGAGATCATCGGCCGCATCCCCGGCGAGCTGTTCGTCCACAGGAACGTCGCCAACGTCGTCGGCCACACCGACGTCAACTGCCTGTCGGTGCTGCAGTTCGCGATCGACGTCCTCAAGGTCAAGCACGTCATCGTCTGCGGCCACTACGGCTGCGGCGGTATCCGCGCCGCGATGTCACGCGACCGGCTCGGCCTCATCGACAACTGGCTGCGCCACATCCGCGACGTCCACGCCGCCCACCGCGACGAGCTGGCCGCGATCGCCGAGCCCGTGGCGCGGGCCAACCGGCTGGCCGAGCTCAACGTCGCCGCCCAGGTCGCCAACGTCTGCCACACCACCATCGTCCAGGACGCCTGGCAGCGCGGCCAGGCGGTGACCGTGCACGGCTGGATCTACTCGCTCTCGGACGGGCTGCTGCGCGACCTGCAGCCGGTGATCGGCTCGGCCGACCAGATCGCGCCCGAGCACCTGCTCGGCTGACCCGTCGCCTACCGCGCGATCACTTGCCGGTGACGCGCAGGGCGATGCGACGGTTCTGCGCCTTGCAGTCGTCGGTGTCGTTGGCGGCGCACACCGGGAACTGCGGGCCGTAGCCTTCGGCCTCGATGCGCGCCTTGTCGATGCCGTCGGCGATCAGCGCGGCCTTCACGGCGTCGGCGCGGTCCTGCGACACCTTCTTGTTGGCCTTCTCGTCGCCGGTGTTGTCGGTGTAGCCGCCGAGCTTGACCGTGGCCTTGGGGAAGGCCTTGAGGATCGCGGTGACGTTGTCGAGTTGGGTCTTCGACACGGTCATGTCGAGCGAGCTCGCGCCGGCGGCGAACGCCAGGCGGTCGAAGTTGAACCAGGTGGTCTTGTCGACGGGCTTGGTCGCGTCCTTGAGGAAGTCGACCAGCTGCTTCTCGACGCCGGTGGCCGCGCCCTTGAGCGCGACGCCGCCGTCGAGCGCGATGTCGATGTCGACCGGCGCCTTGGGCGACTCGGCCGCCGCCTTGGCCTCAGCCTCGGCCGCGGTCACGGTGGTGGCCACCTCGGCCAGCCCGGTGGTCGCGGTGTTGACCCCGTGGTCCATGTCCGTCGAGAAGTTGGCGATGGTCTTCTCGATCTCGGCCTTCTTGCCGGTCTTGACCGCCTTGTCGACGGTGCCGGCGTAGCCATCGAGCGCGGCCTTGAGCTTGTCGATGTTGCCCTTCTGGCCCTCGAGCGCCTTGAGCGCCGCGGCCTTGCCCGGGATGCTGTCGGGCAGCGCGTTGGCCTTGCCGGTCAGCTCGCCGACCTGGCCGAGCAGCCCCGACACCTTCGGGCCGTAGGTGCCGACCAGCCCGAGGGCCTGGGCCTTGATCTTGGTGAGGTCGGCGGCCTTCTTGCAGCCGGCGAACGCGAACGCGAACGCGGCGACGAGCGTGAGGATCACTGTCGAGGTCTTGCGGGTCATCATGATGTTCTCCTTGTCCTTCGCGGCAACAGGTACGCTCACGATCGCCCGCGCGCAAGTCGCGGCTGCGATCCTCGGCGCCGTCGGCCGCGCTCGCAGGCCAGTCGTCGCCAACCGGTTACAACCGTCGAACCTCGACGAGGATCGGCGGGCGCCAGCCGCGACATTCGTCGAGCGCGCCGCTACAACGTGCGCCGCGGCGACACCACCGCGTTGGCCATCAACAGGCCGGCCACGATCGCCATCGCGACCACGAAGGTCGCGAACGTGGTCTCGACGCCGGTCAGGGTGTCGCGATCGAGCAGCGAGCGGATGCCGCGCAGGCCCATGCTGCCCGGCACCATCATCACCACCGCCGGCACCTGCACCACCTGCTGCGGGCGATCGAGCAGCCGGGCGTAGAGGTTGACGAACACGCCGAGCGCGAACGAGCCGCCGAGCACGCCGAGCTCAGGGCCGAGCGCGACGGTGCCGTAGCGGGCGCCGACGTAACCGATGAAGCAGGCGGCGGCGATCCACCCCAGCGCGCGGCGCTCGGCCTGGCACACGATCGTGAGCGCGACGCTCGACACCGCGACCGCCAGCCACGGCGTCCACCACGGCAGCCCGGGCACGGTCAGCGCCTCGACGGTGAAGATCCGGGACGCCAGGGTCTCGCCGACCGCGACCCCGAGCCCGAGCTCGAGCAGCACGATCAGCGCCGACATGAAGCGGGCGGTGCCCGAGACCAGGTGGCCGGTGGCCAGCTCGGTCATCGCCACCATCAAGGTCAGCCCGGGCAAGGTCGGGATCAGCGCAGTGATCGTGACCACCGACGGCGACACCCCCGGGACCAGCGCCGCGGCGGCGACCGCGGCGAAGGCGGCCACGCACCCGGCCATCAGCGGCAGCGCCCGCGCGGTGCTGGCCCGGCGCACGGCGAGCTGGGCCAGGAGGCCGATCACCAGGCCGAGTACCGCGGCGACCGGCAACAGCCGCAGCGGCGCGCCGAAGAACACCGCGAACGCGGCGCCGGTGACCGCGTGGGTCGGCGCGGTCCAGGCCGCGCTCCAGGTCGGCGGTGCGCTCTCGATCGCCGCGATCCGGGCCAGCCCGTCGCCGGCGCCGAGCTCGCGATCGGTGACCGCGTCGGCCAGGGCGTCGAGCGCGGCCAGCTTGCCGAGGTCGAGGTCGGCGGACGCCACCCGCACGGTCGCGGTCCGCAGGTCGGCGGGCTCGCCGAAGCCGACCGTGAGCCAGGTCGGGGTCGACAGGATCTGGGCGGTGAGCGACAGCCGCCGGCACACGACCGCGAGCGCCTCCTCGAGACGATGGGCCGGGGTGCCGTAGCGGTGGAGGGCGCGGCCGAGGGCCAGGACGAAGCGGATCCGATCGCGTTCGAGCAGCGCGCGGTCGGGCGCCGACAGCCGGCCGGTGGTGCTCGGATCCGGCTCCGGAAGCAACTCCGGGCTGTCGGACGCAGGGGAATCGCCAGGGACGGTCATCGGTTACACCAGGGACGGTGCAACAACTCCCGGCTCGCCGCGTCTTTCCAGTGACAGCTGGACCCACACCACCGCCCAGCGAAGGCTAACTATCCGAAAACACGAACGCCCTCGGGGATTAGGACCGAGGGCGCCGCGCAGAATCAGTCGAAGCCAGGCCAGAAGAAGTAGAAATCCCAGACTAAGCTAGCTAGGGCAGCGAGGGCACAGCACTGCCAGCGCTGCCACCACGTCAAGCAAAGTCTGGGCCACCGTGCCTTCCTGGCACTCGCCACGGCCCAATACCTTGTATTCACGGAGATCCCGTGTTACGCGAGCAGCTCGACCGCGGCCTCGCCCGCTCCGCAAGAGCGACATTCATGTCAGGGCCGGCCAGCGCGGTTGCAACTCTTTGCAGAGTCTTCGATGGGTCAAAACATTCTGGTGGTCAACGCGGAAGGTCCCGAGACCCGCGTGGCCGTGGTCGAGAACGGGGTGCTCGCCGAGCTGTTCGTCGAGCGAAAGCACGACCGCGGCATGGTCGGGAACATCTATCGGGGCAAGGTCACGCGGGTCCTCCCCGGCATGCAGGCGGCGTTCGTCGATCTCGGCCCCAAGGTCGAGCGCGCGGCGTTCCTGTTCGTCGGTGACGTGCTCGGCGCCGACGACGGCAAGAAGCTGTTCGAGGACGTCGACGCCGAGGACGGCGACGAGGCACCCGAGGGCGCCGCGGCCCGGCTGGCGCGCGGCAAGAAGCAGCTCGCCGCCCGCAAGATCGAAGACCTGCTGAAGTCCGGCCAGGAGGTCCTGTGCCAGGTGGTCAAGGATCCGATCGCGCTCAAGGGCGCGCGGGTCACCGGCTACCTGTCCTTGCCCGGCCGCTACAGCGTCTACATGCCGGCGGTCGGCCAGATCGG
>JAYVSF010000913.1:0-6297 GCA_043775605.1 Myxococcales bacterium | reverse complement strand
GCGCGTACTCGCAGTCGGCGCGCGACATGAACGGACCCTCGCGGCCGGAGACCGCGAGCTGCCCGGGCGCGCACCGGCCAGTGCAGCTCCACTCGTAGTACCAGACGCCGGCCTGGGCGGCGCCGGCCGACACCATCAGCAACAGTGCGGCGAGCGAGAGCGCGCGACGCGCGACGGGTGTACGCATGACTTCAAGTTGAGGACCCGGCCGGGTGCGTCAACCGCGGCGCGACCGCTGGTCGCAGGGGCTCAACGTCGCACGATGAATGACTGGTCGACCCAGCTCGCGACCGGCTGGCCGTCGTCGTCGAGCGCCGGGTCGTAGCGGAAGCGCCAGAGCGCAGTCACCGCGTCGCTCTCGCGCGGGCGAGGAGGTCCGACCGCCAGCTGCGCGCCGATGACCAGGCCGTCGCGATCGACCTTGACCCGCGCGATGAACAGGGTGCCCTCGTCCTCGTCGCCGCGTCGCACCGGCCAGATGAGGCGAGCCGGGCGGGCGCGGGAGAAGCCGAGCGGAGGATCGAGAGGAAGAGGCGTACTCGCCAGCGCGAGGTAGCCCGAAGCCGAGCCCGAGCCCGAGCCCGAACCCGAGCCCGAGCCCGAGCCCGAATCCGAGCCCGATCCCGAGTCCGAGTCCGAATCCGAGCCCGAGTCCGAGCCCGAATCCGAGCCCGAATCCGACCCCGAGCCCGAATCCGAATCCGAGTCCGAAGCGGGTGGTGGCGCCGGTGTGGTGTGAGGTCGACGGGGCGTGCGTGCGCGCAGGTGCTCGGCTCGCGCGGCCGGCGCGTCCCCTGCAGCGGCGGCGATGAGCTCCGTGGGCGCGGGCCGCATCGTCGCCGCCAGCTCGAGGGTCCGCACCGCCGCGTGCCGTGCATCGGCCACGGTGCGTGGTTCGTGTCGGTGGGCGAGGACGGCGAGCAACACAACGTGGGCCGCCACTGACGCCGTGAGCGGCAGGCCACGCGGGCGCCGGTCAGCAGGTGCGGTGGTCACCGTCCGGTCGGCGCTCGCCTCCATGTCACCATCCAACGCCTGCGGCTCGGCGTGTGCGCCGCGCTGGTGCCAACCCTCGCTCACCTCGCGGCCCTGGCCCGCGACCACGCGCCTCGTGCGGCGTCGCAGGCTGGTCGGCCCACGTGGTCACTGCTGCTGGTAGTTGCCGCTGAGCGTGACGCTCGCCAGGTCGTGGTCGAGGATCATCGCCTGGAGCTGGGCCCGGGTGCTGGTCGCGGTCGCGCCTGGCAGGACCGCGACGTCGACGGCGTACAGCGTGAACTTGTAGGTGTGGAGCAGCGGCGGACAGGGCCCGAGGTAGCCGACGACCTGGGCGTCGTAGCTCGCCGTCTGGTGGGCGCCCGGCACGTCGGCCGGCGCGTAGGTCTTGTCGACGTCCTCGGGCAGCGCGAACCGGCTGACCGGGAGGTCGTAGATGACCCAGTGGATGAGGTTGTTGACCCGATCGACCAGCACCACCGCGAAGCCGCTGGTGCCCGCGGGCGGCTCGCCCCAGCTCAGCGGCAACGAGACGTTGGCGCCGTTGCAGGTGTAGGCCGGCAGGAAGTTGCCGCCCTCGGTCAGCTTGGTGCTGGTCAGCGCAAACACCGGCGAGGCGTCGGTGCTGGCGTCGACCGCGCCGTCGACCCGGGCGTCGGTGGCCGCGTCGGTGGTGGCGCCGTCGTCGCCGCCGCAACCGGCGGCCAGGTAGGCGAGCGAGCAGCTGGCTGCGAGCAGGACCGCACGGGACATCCGGGCGAGCCTATCACCGTTGCTCGACCGGACCGCGGCGGCGCCGCCGGCGTGCGAGCGACGCCGACCCGATCCGCGCCAGCGCGCCAGACCTGCGGTAGCTTGCCGGCCACATGGTGAGCCCCGCCCCGACCTCGTTCCCCAAGGCTGCGATCAAGGTGTTGCTGCTGGAGAACGTCCACGCCAGCGCGATCGAGCTGTTCGACGGCGAGGGCTTCCAGGTCGAGCGGGCGTCGGGGGCGATGCCCGAGGCCGAGCTGATCGAGCGCATCCGCGACGTCCACGTCCTCGGCATCCGCTCGAAGACCCGGGTCACGCCGCGGGTGCTCGACGAGGCCCGCCGCCTGCTGTCGGTCGGCGCGTTCTGCATCGGCACCAACCAGATCGCGCTGGCCCACGCCCAGGGCCGCGGCGTGCCGGTGTTCAACGCCCCGTTCTCGAACACCCGGTCGGTGGCCGAGATGATCCTGGCCGAGATCGTCGTGCTGTCGCGTCAGCTCTTCGATCGCTCGCGCGAGGTCCACGCCGGCACCTGGAAGAAGGTCGCGGTCGGCTGCCACGAGGTCCGCAACAAGACCCTGGGCATCGTCGGCTACGGCCACATCGGTCGCCAGCTCGGCGTGCTGGCCGAGCAGCTCGGCCTGCGGGTCCTGTTCTTCGACATCGCGGCCCGGCTGCCGATGGGCAACAACCGCTCGGTCGCGTCGCTCGACGCGCTGCTGACGGCGTCCGACTTCGTCACGCTGCACGTGCCCGAGACCGCGCAGACCCGCGAGATGATCGGCGCCGCGCAGCTCGCGCTGATGAAGCCGGGCAGCTACCTGCTCAACGCCAGCCGCGGCACCGTGGTGGTCATCGACGCGCTCGCCGACGCGCTGCGCCGCGGCCACCTGGCCGGCGCCGCGGTCGACGTCTACCCCGACGAGCCCGAGGGCAACTCCGGCGGCTTCGCGTCGGCCCTGCGCGGCCTCGACAACGTGGTCCTGACCCCGCACATTGGCGGCTCGACCGAGGAGGCCCAGGAGGCCATCGGCCGCGAGGTCGCGACCTCGCTCATCAAGTACGTCAACGCCGGCGCCACAACCGGCGCGGTCAACTTCCCCGAGATCGAGCTGCCGCAGGCCCGCGGCACCCACCGCATCCTCAACGTCCACCGCAACGTGCCGGGCGTGATGCGCGACGTCAACCGCATCATCTCGGACAAGGGCGCCAACATCCACGCCCAGATCCTCGCGACCGATCCGGCGATCGGCTACCTGCTGGTCGATCTCGACCAGGACGTGTCGCACGCGGTCAAGGACGCGGTGTCGGCCCTCGACACCAACATCAAGACGCGCATCCTGTACTGAGCCCATGCGCCGCTGGTTCCTCCGGTCGTTGCTGATCGCCCTGATCGGATTCTCGGCCCTGTTCGCGCTGGAGTTCTTCCTCGAGTGGAAGCGGGCCGGCATGCCGGGGCCGAGCGCGCGCAGCTGGGCCGGGGTCAACAACGCCAAGCTGGTCGACATCCTGTCGCCGATGGCGCGGGCCTACAACAACGTCCTCGCGATGCTGCTGGCCACGATCGGTCTGGCGATCCCGCTGACCGCCAACATGCACACGCCGACGTTGATCGATCTGTTCCTCCGCGATCGCATCAACCGGATCGTCCTCAGCTTCATGGCGCTCGGCGCCGCCCATGTGCTGTGGGTCGACTACCTGATTGGCCCCGAGTTCGCGCCGATGTGGGCGGTCACGCTCGCGGTCTACTTCGCGATCGCGGGCTGGGTCATCCTCATCCCCTACTTCTTCTACGTGGTCCGGTTCCTCGAGCCGTCGACGGTGATCTCGCGCCTGCGCGACGAGAACGTCGCCACCCTGGCCCGGGTCGCGGCCGGCAAGGTCAGCCCCTCGGTCGGCCAGGCCGCGGTCGCCGCCCGCATCGATCAGCTCGGCACCATCGTCTTGAAGTCGCTCGATCGCGGCGATCGCGGGGTTGCGCGCGAGGGCATCTGGGCGCTCAAGCAGCTGCTCGACGAGCACGCCCGGCACAAGCCGTCGATGCCGGCGTCGTGGTTCGAGGTCGACCGCGCCGACTTCGTGGGCCGCTCGCAGGAGGCCCTCGACATGCTGACCGAGACCCGGACCTGGTGCGAGATGAGCTGCCTGTGGCAGATGTGGCTCGCCTACCAGCAGTGCCTGAGCAAGACGTCCGACGTGGTGTCGTCGATCAGCGACGCGACCCGGGTGATCGCGATCCACGCCGCCGCCCGCGGCGACGACGAGGCCCTGCGCTTGTGCATCCGGTTCTTCAACAACTTCCTGCGCGAGGCGATCAAGTCCCGGAACCCGCACGCGGTCTACGACACCTTCCACCAGTACCGCCTGCTCGGCCGCGAGCTGTGCGATCGACCCGAGCGGCTGCGCGAGCTCGGCCAGCACTTCCTCTACTACGCGCAGATGGCGCGGACGTACGGGCTGGCGTTCGCGCCGCAGCTCGCGGTCTTCGACCTCGGCTACGTGGTCCGTCGGGCCTACGAGGCCGGCAGCCCGGCCGCCGCCGCGCTGCTCGGCGACGTCCTGCAGCTGCCGCACCGCACCGAGAAGGACGTCCAGGGCCTGGCGGTCAAGGCCAAGCTCATCCTCGGCGCGTTCTTCCTCGAGACCGGGCGCCCGGCCGAGGCGGCCCGGGTCAGCGACAACCTGCGCGACGTCGGCGCGGCCGAGATCGCCGCCGTCGAGCGCGAGCTCCTGGCCGCCGACCGGGTCTTCTTCGAGGTCACCGACCGCCAGGTCAACCTCGAGTACGTCCCGCCCGAGCGCCGCGAGCCCCTCCGTCGCTTCTGCACCGCCCTGGCACACCTGGTCGAGGAGCCGGACCGCGAATAGCATCGGCCGTGACGACCCGTGATCCGGAGGCACGGGTCGCTCTCGTGACCGCCGCAAGGCGCGCGGCGGTTCCAGGGGCCGGGCGATTCTCGTGGCGGGCGGGGCGCAAGTGTCGGACGGGGTGGGTATCCTCGGCGTTCTCATGGCTGGTGCTCGACGTACGATGGGGGTGACGGCGGCGGGGGTGCTGGGCGTGCTGTCGAAGGAGCGGCTGGCGGAGCTGGCGCGGGTGCTGAACGTGGCGGTGGCGCCGGACGCGGCGAAGGCGGCGCAGGTGGCGGGCATCGTTGCGGCCGAGGCAGCGATCGACGAGCTGCTGCCGCGCCTGACCCGCGACGAGCTGCGGGCGGCGTGCCGGGCGCACGGGGCGGACCACACCGGTCGGTCGCGGACCGAGCTGATGGTCCGGCTGGGGGTCGAGCCGAAGCCGGCGCACGTCGATGACGGCGCGACGATCCTGCACGAGCTGGGGCTGCCGAGTCCGGGCAAGATCGCGGTGGTTCGCCACCGGCAGTACCTGGTGACCGCCGTCGAGCCCGGTGAGCCGGGCCAGCACACGCTGGTCAAGCTGACCTGCCTCGACGACGACGCGGCCGGCCGCGAGCTGGAGGTGCTCTGGGAGCGCGAGCTGGGCGCGCGGGTGATCGAGCCCGAGGACAAGGGCCTCGGCACCGGTACGATCGATCGGCTCGATCCGCCGCGCCACTTCGCCGCCTACCTGCACGCCCTCCGGTGGAACAGCGTGACCTCGACTGACGGCAAGCTGTTCCAGGCGCCGTTCCGCGCCGGCATCAAGCTGATGCGCCACCAGCTCGTGCCGCTGATGAAGGCGCTCGAGCTGCCCCGCGCCAACCTGTTCATCGCCGACGACGTCGGCCTCGGCAAGACCATCGAGGCCGGCCTGGTGATGCAGGAGCTGCTCTTGCGCCAGCGGGTCGACCAGATCCTCATCGTGGCGCCGGCCTCGGTCTGCCTGCAGTGGCAGGGCGAGATGGAGCAGCGCTTCGGCCTGCGCTTCGAGATCTACAACCGCGCGTTCGTCGGCCGCCGCCGTCAGGAGCGCGGCTTCGGCGTCAACGCCTGGGCGACCTACCCGCGGTTCATCATCTCGTACCAGACCCTGCGCCGGCCGGAGTACCGCGACCTGCTCCTGGCCCACCTGCGCGAGCAGGCCCACCTCGGCGAGCAGACCCGCCGCAGCCTGCTGGTGGTCGACGAGGCCCACAACGCCGCGCCGGCCTCGGCCACCAAGTACGCGGTCGACTCCGACACCACCAGCGTCGTCCGCGACGTGGCCCAGGTCTTCGAGCACCGCCTGTTCCTGTCGGCCACGCCCCACAACGGCCACTCCAACTCGTTCTCGGCGCTGCTCGAGATCCTCGACCCCCAGCGCTTCACCCGCGGGGTCAAGCCCGGCCGCGGCGTGCTCGACGAGGTGATGGTCCGGCGGCTCAAGCGCGACATCAAGGCGCTCGAGCACTCCGACGACTACCCCGATCGTCACGTCATCCAGATCAACCTGGCCGCCGCCCGCACCGACGCCGGCAGGATCGCGGCTTCGGCGTCAACCCGTGGGTCACCCACGCGCGGTTCATCATCTCGTACCAGACCCTGCGCCGGCCCGAGTACAAGGAGCCGCTCCACGCCATCCTGTCCGAGCGCAAGCGCCGCACCTTGCTC
>JAYVSF010000912.1:0-6774 GCA_043775605.1 Myxococcales bacterium | reverse complement strand
TCAAGGTCGAGCTCGTCGCGGTCCACCTCGACCAGCGCCAGCCCGGCTACGACGGCGCCGGCCTCCAGCGCTACCTCGCCTCGACCGGCTGGCCCTTCGAGATCCTCAGCGAGGACACCTACAGCGTGGTGACCGAGCGCCTCGACGACGCCCAGACCTACTGCTCGCTGTGCTCGCGCCTGCGCCGCGGCATCCTCTACACCGCCGCCGAGCGCCTCGGCTGCAACAAGATCGCGCTCGGCCACCACCGCGACGACTCGCTCGAGACATTCCTGCTCAACCTGTTCTACGGCGGCAAGCTGCAAGCGATGCCGGCCCGCTACCGCACCGACGACGATCGCTTTGACGTCATCCGGCCGCTCATGGGCTGCGCCGAGCGCGACATCGCCGCCTACGCCGCGACCCAGGACTTCCCGATCATCCCGTGCAACCTGTGCGGCTCGCAGGACGGCCTGCGTCGGGACGCCATGACCCGGCTGATGGACCAGCTCGAGGCCGACAACCCCCACGTCCGCGCGGTCATGGCCGGCGCCCTGGCCAACGTCAAGCCCAGCCACCTCCTCGACCGCGACGTCGCCGCCGCCTGGGCCGCCCGCCCTGCCGACCTCCGCCCCCTGCCGCCCCCTCCCCCGCCCCGCCCCGCCCACGCCAGCGCGCTTCCCGTGGTCCGCGGCGACGGTGACGACCGCCGCGTCCGCCTCCGCGTCGTCGACGGCGACTGACCTCCGCGACCGATCTCACCGGCCGCGATCCCGCGACCGGACCGGCGTCAGCGAGCGCGGACGCGGTTGTTCTTCGCCTGGTGCTCCAGCTCGACCAGGCCAAGGGCCTCGAGCACCGGCGGCACGTACACCCCGAACCGGCCGCGCAGCCCCTTCTTGAGGCCATACCAGCCGCCGACCGGGTTCGCCGGCGACCGGCCCCAGGCCTCGACCGTACCCTCGGCCGCCGGCTTCTGCTCGTCGGCGCCGCCCAGCGCCATCCAGTCGCCGTGCTGCTTCAGCATCGCCACCAGGTCGTCCAGGCAGCGCAGCTGGAAGCGCAGCTCGGTGCTGCCGACCTGCACGACCAGCGCCGGCGGCTCCAGCGCCGCATCGCGAAACGCCACGAACTCGGACGTCCCCGGCGCGGTCTTCAGCGCCCACGGCGTCGCCCGCGTGCCCGGCCCGCTCGCCGGCGGGCCCTTCGCCGGCACCTTCGTGCCCGGGGCCTTCGTGGCCGGGGCTTTCACGGCCGGCGACCTCGTGGCCCGGGCCTTCGTGGCAGGGGCCGCCTTCGCGGGAGCCGCCTTCGCCGTCGCGCTCTTCTTCGTCACCATGAGATCTCCTGGGTGCCGTCCGCGACCGCGAGCAGCGGCCGGCCACGTTGGTAACACGGCGTCCCGACCGCCCCCGCGACGACCGCGCCTTCCGTCGGCCCAACGCCCCGCCATCCCTGGCGCCGTCGCCTTGACACCACCGCCGCACCTGAGGCAGAAATGTGCCCCCAGGCTTGCCTGGTCCTTCCGGAGTAGCTCAGTGGTAGAGCAGGCGGCTGTTAACCGCCGGGTCGGGGGTTCGAGACCCTCCTCCGGAGCCCTTTCTTCTCTTGCCGCGACCACGGCAGCGGCCCCAGCAGCAATCCTCGCGGCCGTTGGCCTTTCTATGCCAGGACTCCAGGGTGTCGCGCGCTGCGCACCGTCTCGCGCGTGGTGCGGAGATGGGACTCCTGTGATTGGCCTAGCGTCGTGGAGGCCACGCCCACTCGAGGTCAGGCGGCGTTGACGGCGGGCGGTGCGGCCGGCAGGCGGACCACGAGACGGGCGCCGCCGTCGGGGCGGTTGGTGGCGAGGACGGTGCCGCCGTGCTGCTCGACGAGGCGGCGCACGATCGCGAGCCCGAGGCCGGTGCCACCGGCGCGCCGGCTGAAGAACGGCTCGAAGACCTTGGTCAGCTCGTCGGGCGCGAAGCCCGGCCCGCGGTCGAGCACCTCGACCCGCACCTGTTCGTGGGCGCCGTCGCGGTCGCGTGCGGCCTCGACCCGCACCGCCGCGCCCTCCGGCGAGAACGCGAGGGCGTTCTGGATGAGGTTGCGGAAGACCTGCACGAGCTGCAAGGCGTCCATGTTGACCAGCGGCAGCCCGGTGGGGATCGCGGCGTCGAGGGTCACGCTGGCCGCGGCGGCCTGGCCCGCGCAGTCGGCCAGCGCGTGGCGCAGCGGCAGCTCCAGGCTCGCCGCCGAGCGCTCGTCGCCGCCGGCGGCCTTGCCGTAGTCGAGGAGGTCGACGACCAGCGCCTTGAGCTGCCCGACCTGGCCGCGCAGCGTCCGATCCAGCGGTTCCAGCCGCGGGTTGCTGGTGAGGTGCGGGCCGAACGCGTCGAGCGCCGCGGTGATCCCGAACAGCGGGTTGCGCAGCTCGTGGGCCAGGCCGCCGACCAGCTGACCGAGCGCGCTCATCGTGGCGCTGCGCTGGACCTGGGTGCGGAGCGCGACCTGCTCGCGCAGATCCTGGACGACGAGCACGGCGCCGGCGGGCGCGCCGGCCACGACCTCGAGCGGCGCGCCGAACACCGACACCGGGATCGCCTCGCCACCGCTGTCGGCCACGCCCTCGACGCCGAGCAGCGGCGTCCCCGCGAGCAGCGACGTGAGGAGGGACTCCCCGTCACCGCCGTCGCGCGGCCGCAGCCGCGGCACCTGGGCGCCGACCGCGCGCGCGGCGGGGATGCCAAACACGCGCTCGGCGGCCGGGTTCCACGCCGACACCACGCCGTCGGGCCGGACGCTGACCACCGCGACCGGTGCCGACACCACCAGCGCCCGCAGCGACGCGAGCGCCTCGCGCAGCTCGGCCTCGATCCGACGTCGTCGGCGCAGCTCCTCCCTGGTGACGAAGGTCAGGGCGGTGACGCTGGCGGTGAGCAGCACCTCGTACGGGATGGCGCGCGCGACCCGCCAGTAGCGCGCCGGCACGTCGGCCAGCGCGACCGGCGGGACCAGCGACGGCGGGATGAACGCGATGGCGGTGACGATCAGCAGCGGGATCAGCAGCACGAAGTAGTAGAGGACGACGACCCCGATCCAGCCCAGGCCGAGGGCGAGATGGCTCGTCGCCCGGCGCTGCAGCGCGCGGTGCGCGTACCACGCGCACGGCACGGCGATCGCGTGCATCACGAAGGTCGTCTGGAACGACAGCGCCAGGGTCGCCGGCGGCACGACGTTGAGCGCCTCGATCGCGCACACGATCACCGTCAGCCACGGGCGGGCCAGGAACAGGACGCAGCCGAGCAGCGCGAGCTCGGTCAGGTCGGTGTGGAACGCAACCGGGCCAGGCAGCTCGATGCGAACCGACGTCAGCACGTACGCGACCACGCCCCAGAGCACCGCCTCCCCGACCGCGCGGGTGTTCGGGCCGAGCCGCACCGCCGCTCAGCCGCGCACGAGGTTGATGCCGAGGCGCTTGAGCCGCTGGTACAGGGTCGACAGCGGGACGTCGAGCGCGCGGGCGACCTCGTCGACCTTGCCGTGCTTGGTCTCCAGCACCCGCATCAGGTAGCGGCGCTCGTTCTCCTCGAGCGGGACGATGTCGGTGTCGACCGGCTCGGGCGTGCCCCGCGCGGCCCGCGGGGCTTCGTCGGGCGTGAGCCGCAAATCGCGCGCGGTCAGCAAGCGCCGGTCGCACAGCAGCACCGCCCGCTCGAGGACGTTGCGCAGCTCGCGGATGTTGCCGGGCCAGGGGTAGGCCTCGAGGGCGCGGATCGCGTCGGGCGCCAGCTCCAGCGTGCCCCGCGGGTGGCTGTCGAACATCTGGTGGGCGAGCGCGACGATGTCCTCGGGCCGCTCGCGCAGCGCCGGCACCCGCAGCACCAGCGGGTTGATGCGGAAGAACAGATCGCTGCGGAACCGGCGCTCGTTGACCGCGGCCTGGAGATCGACGTGGGTGGCGGCGATCAGCCGGATGTCGACGACCTTGTCGCGCACCCCGCCGACCCGGCGGTACCGCTTGTCCTCGAGCACCTTGAGCAGCTTGGGCTGGACCTGGACATCGAGGTCGCCGATCTCGTCGAGGAACAGGGTGCCGCGGTGGGCGAGCTCGAGCAGCCCGGACTTGGCCGCGTTGGCGCTGGTGAACGCGCCGCGCTCGTGGCCGAACAGCTCGCTCTCCATGAGCTGGGCGTTGAGCCCGGCGCAGTTGATGTCGACGATCGCCTCGGTCGCGCGCGGCCCGTTGCCGTGCAGCCACGCCGCCAGCACGCCCTTGCCGCAGCCGGTGTCGCCCTGGATGAGCACCGGCAGGTCGGCGCCGGCCACCCGCCGCGCGTCCTCGGCCAGCGCCCGCATCTGCTGACTCGGGCCACAGAACGGATCGACCGCATCGCGGCGCGTGCGCGAACGATCGGCGGCCTCGCGCCGCTGGGTCCGGCGTCGGTCGGTGATGCGCTGCACCACCGCGAGCAGCGCCGGCAGCTCGAGCGGCTTGGTCAGGAAGTGCTCGGCGCCAGCGTGGATCGCGCGCACCGCCAGCTCGATCGAACCGTGGCCGGTCAGCACGATGACCGGCAGCTGGCTGCCCGCGTCCTTGAGCCGGGCCAGGAGGTCGAGCGCGGTGCCGTCCGGCAAGAGGTAGTCGATGATCGCGACGTCGAACGCCTCGGTCTCGATCGCGCGCATCGCCGCGGCCAGGGTCGGCGCCTCGTGGGGCACGTACCCGAGGTCGCCGAAGTACATGGCGACCGACATCCGGACGGCCTCGTTGTCGTCGAGCACGAGGACTCTGCCGCTGTTCACATGCCCCTCAGGTCGACCCGGAGTTGCAAACCCGTGACCAGCCTGAGACCCGATCGAGGTGTGCGAACCCTGGTCGTGCGCGGGGCTCGGCGCGGTGGTCCGGCGCGCTCTCATTCCTGGTTCTCAGAACGGGCCATTTTGGTTTTCAAGAATCGAGTTGCACCGACTGCGTCCAGAGGACGCAAGTCTCGACAGAGCAGACAGTCTACGGCGCAGAAGTTGCCGTGGGTGAGTTTTGTTCAGGTCCCGAACGTACGGGACCATACAGACCTCGCGGTAGAACCCGCCCGGCGACCGCACCAGGAGAGCGCGCCGGCTCCCGGCCGTCGACTGATCGTCCCGCTGCAACTGCTGTCGGTGGCGATCCTCGCGACCCTGGCCGCGGCCGGACCGGGCCGGTCGATGCCCCTGCTGATGACCGGCGTCCTGCTGCTCAACCTGACGGCCGCGACCCAGGACATCGCCACCGACGGGCTCGCGGTCGAGCTGTTGCCGCCCGGCGAGCGCGGCCTGGCCAACGGCATCCAGGTCGGCGGCTACCGCGCCGGCATGGTGGCCGGCGGCGGCATCCTGCTGGTGCTCCACCACCGGCTCGGCACCGGCGGCGCGCTGGCGGTGATGGCCGTGCTGACCGCGCTGGCGACGATCCCGGCGGCGCTGATGCACGAACCACCACCGCCGGCGACCGACTCGCCGACGCCGAGCAAGGCGCTCCACTTCTTGCGCCGGCCGGGCGCGGCCCAGGTCCTACTGCTGCTTGTGACCTACAAGCTCGGCGAGGCGTTCGCCAGCGGCATGCTGCGGCCGTATCTGATCGACGCTGGCTTCGACCTCGACGACCTCGGCTGGCTGCTCGGCACCGGCGGGTTCTTCGCAGGCCTGGTCGGCGCGCTGCTCGGCGGCGCGCTGCTCAACCGGATCGGCCGGCGGCGCGCGCTGGTCGGCTTCGGGGTGCTGCAGGCCGCGACCGTCGCCGGCTACGCCTACCTCGCGTTCACCAGGGCCGGCCTGCCCGCGCTGGTCGGGCTCGTGCTCGCCGAGCACCTGGCCAGCGGCATGGCCACCGTCGCGCTGTTCACCTGCATGATGGACTGGTGTACGCGCGAGGCCAGCGGCACCGACTACACGGTCCAGGCCAGCGCGGTCGTGACCGCGACCGGCGTCGCCGGCGCGATCGCCGGCTTCAGCGCCCAGGCCCTCGGCTACGGCGGCCACTTCGCGCTCGCCACCGTGCTCGCGCTGGCGGCGCTGGCCGCGGTCCGCGCCCGCTTCCCGTCGCCGTCGACGATCGCGGCCCTGCGCGGCGAACCGCCGTCCTGAGTGGCGGTCGGGCCTCACAGGAGCCTCAGAGCCCGCAGGCGTCGGCGATGAGGTCGCTCCACCGCTCGAACCCGCTGTCGTCCGCCGCGAGGCCCACGCCGCCGTGACCAAAGCCGCCGTCGCGCAAGAGCTCTGCCGCCTGGTTGCCGTCGTAGAACGTCCGCAGCTCCGCGACCGCGGCCTCGACGGCGACGCGCTCCAGCCCGACGTCGCCTTGCGCGGCCTGAAGGCTGGCGAGCAGCCGATCGGCGAGCGGGGGAAAGAGCAGCTCGGGTGTCGCGTCGCGGTCCGTCATCCGTGCAGGTTCGCGCGGGTCAGCCAGCCGCCGCAAGCCGGCGGGCGACCTCGGCGGCGATCGCCTCGACCACGGCGCGATCGCCCTTGAGCAGCGGCCCCTCGAACGAGCGCAGCCACAGCCTGGCCGAGCAGCCGGCCAACGTGACGTCGTAGGCCGTCTCCTCCACGGCCCCCCCTACGCCCCACGACTGCTCGACCGCCTGCGCGCCGAGCGCCGCCAGCGCCGCGCGCAGGACCTCCTCACAGCCCTCGGGCAACACCGCCCTCGCCATGTCAGGCCGCCTCCCCCCGGTCAGGGGTCCATCGTGTCGGTGGTCGGCCCGGTGTTGGCCGACGCGACATCGCCGATCTTGAACTCGACCCGGCGGTTGGCCGACCGATGCTCGTTGG
>JAYVSF010000911.1:0-4297 GCA_043775605.1 Myxococcales bacterium | reverse complement strand
CCAAGGTCGCCAACCTGTACGTCGACGACGAGGTCACCTGGTCGATGGCCGGTGAGTTCCAGGTCAAGCCCGGCAAGATCTCCGCCGGCCTGTCGGCCTACGGTCGCCTCGGCCTGATGAACCCGAAGATCAGCCTCGCCGAGCAGATGCACGTCATCAGCAAGCTCGGCCCCGAGGAGTTTCCGGCCGAGATCCTCGGCTCGGCCCGCTACTACCTCACCCCACAGATCGGCCTCGATCTCGGGCTCGGCACCGCGCTCACCAAGGGCTACGGCACCGCCGACTACCGGGTGATCGCCGGCGTGCGTATGGCCGCGCAGAAGGCCGAGACCCACGGCGGCGAGCGCCACCGCGGTGGCGGCGGCGATCGCGATCACGACGGCGTGACCGACGCCGATGACGAGTGCCCGAAGGTGGCCGAGGACCTCGACGGGTTCCAGGACATTGACGGCTGCCCCGAGCTCGACAACGACGAAGACGGCATGCCCGACTCGACCGACAAGTGTCCGCTCGCGTCCGAGGACAAGGACGGCTTCGAGGACACCGACGGCTGCCCCGACTACGACAACGACGGCGACGGCGTGGCCGACGACGACGACAAGTGTCCCGACCAGGCCGAGGACATGGACGGCTTCCAGGACGACGACGGCTGTCCCGATCTCGACACCGATCAGGACGGCGTGGCCGACGACGCCGATCAGTGCCCCGACGAGGCCGGCGACGCCGATCACCACGGCTGCGTGATACACGACACCGACGGCGACAACCTCTCCGACGACGCGGACCAGTGCCCCGACGATCCCGAGACCGTGAACGAGGTCCAGGACGATGACGGCTGCCCCGACGCCGTGCTCGAGGTCGGGTTCGACAAGGCCCGCATCCGCAGCGCCAGCACCAAGGCGCTCGGCGCCCTGGCTGCGTCGCTCAAGGCCCGCGGCAACGTCAAGGTCCGCATCGAGGGCCGCACCGCCGGCGTCGACCTCAGCATGAACCAGCAGCGCGCGGACGCCGTGGTCAAGCTGCTCATCAAGGAGGGCGTCGCCGCCGGTCGGCTCGAGGCCAAGGGCTTCCTGCCGTCCGATGGCATCGACGGGATCGTGTTCGTCATCAAGGGCGATAAGCCCGCGGGCGATACCGGTCACGTGACCCCGCCGGCCCCGCCGACCCCGCCGACCCCGCCGGCCCCGCCGGCCCCGCCCGCGGTGCGCGACCACGATGGTGATGGCATCCCCGACGCCACCGACAAGTGCGTGGGCGTCGTCGGCGACGCCGCTCATGACGGCTGCCCGCCGGTCCCGGGCCGCGTCACGCCGCCGCCGCCGACGCCGCCGACGCCGGTGGTGACCCCGCCGGCCCCGCCGGCCCCGCCGACGCCCGTCACCCCGCCCAAGCCGGTGGCCCCGCCGACGCCCGTTGCCCCGCCGCCGCCGGTCGCCGACGCCGGCGCGGACGCCGACAACGACGGCGTGGCCGACGACGCCGACAAGTGCCCGGCCGACGCCGAGACCATGAACCAAGTCCAGGACGACGACGGCTGCCCCGACGCGGTCATGGAGGTCGTGTTCGACATCGCGCGGGTTCGCCACGCCAGCTTCCCCGCACTCGACGCCCTGGCCGCGTCGCTCAAGTCGCGCGGCGTCAAGGTCCGGATCGAGGGTCACACCAAGGACACCGACGAGGCCGGCAACGCCAAGCGCGCCGACTCGGTCCTGAAGTACCTGGTCAAGAAGGGCGTGTCGGCCTCCAAGCTCGAGGCCCAGGGCTTCGCGCCCTCCGGCGACGTCAGCGGCATGATCTTCGTGATCACCGGCAAGTGATCGCCTGCGAGTGATCGCCGGCACGCGACCGCGTGGTCGCCGGTCGACGCGGTAGACGCGCCGAGTGGAAGCCCCCGGGGCGTCGCCGTTTGCGCGCGGTCGCGATCCGTGGGCGACGCTGCGAGTGCTGCTTGGGTCGCGGCCCCAACGCGAGACCAAGCGCACGATCTGTCGCGCTAGCGCGCCCGATCCCCGCCATCGTGTCGATCGCGCGCGACTTGTCCTTGCGTATCGCTGGTGAGGTAGGCGACACTCACTTGGCGCGGGTGGGGCTATCTCCACCCCGCGTGTTGTTACATCGCGATTACCGCCAGGGGGGCCGTGATGCGCTCTGTTCTCTCCGCTCGTCTAACACGCTTCACTTTTGCCACACTCGCGGGACTCGGGGTGCTGGCGCTCAGCCATGCCGCCGAGGCTCAGAACCTCAAGGTGGTCCCAGTACCGTGGGTGGCAACCGACCTGACCATCCCGCACATGGCCTACAACGGCCACGCGAGCACCTTCAAGGCGATCGCACGCGGGGGCAACGGTACCTACCTCTACGAGTGGGACTTCCAGGGCGACGGCGTCTACGACAGCTCGGCGTCGACGACCAACCGCTACAACCTGTCGACCCGGTTCACGTACCCGAACCAGGCGGTGACGACCACGTTCACCGCCAAGGTTCGCGTGACGTCCAACGGCCAGACCGTGACCGGCACCTACCCGGTCCGCGTGTTTGCTGACGTCCCGGCCAACCCGGCCAACGCCAACGATCGCCAGCTCCAGGTCATGCGCAGCGTCGCCGTCGACGACGCGCTCTGGTTCGAGCACAACCAGCTCAGCCGCGGCAATCCGACCGCGGCCGGCGAGGCCGACCCGCTCACCGGCGCCCAGATCACCGGCAACCTCGGCGGCCAGTCGCACACGGCGGCCTTCCTGTGGTCGCTGTCGCTGAACGGCCACTTCGCGGCCTGGCCGGCTGCGTACATCGGTGAGCTGCCCAATCCGGCGAGCAACACCCAGCGCTTCGCGGATGACCCGTACGCCGAGGACGCGGCGCGCAGCGTCAACTACCTCCTCAACACGATGAGCGTGGTCAACGTCGGCACCAACCCGGGCAACACCCAGGGCAGCCCGAACGACGAGTCCAACCAGATCGGCTTCTACCCCGAGATCACCGCCATCCCGATCTTCGGCACCGATGACGGCATCGGCCTGTACACCGGCGACCAGTATCACATGGGCGCCACGGTCGCGGGCTTCGCGGTCTCCGAACTCCAGGGCTACGTCGCCCAGGTCGGCGACCAGAACCGCATCCTCGGCCGGCGCCTGGAGTACGTGCTGCAGCAGATGGTCGACGGCCTGACCTACGCGCAGAACGACGCCGGTGGCTACCCTGGCTCCTGGTATTACAGCCCCAACGCGAACGCCGAGGACCTCTCCACCGGCCTCTGGGGCCTGACCGGTCTCTGGACGGCCGATCTGTTCGCGTCCCACTACGGCGTCATCGTCCCCAACATCGTCAAGGCGCGGGCCGTCAGCTACGTCTTCCAGGCCTCGACCGTGTGTGCCGCCGGCGGTACCGGTGGCTCCTACAACGCCGGCAGCTGTCACTTCACCCTGACGGCCTTCCACATCCTGGCGCTCGGCTGGGTCGACGCCAACCAGTTCGCCGCGGCCGACGGCCGCCTCGCGTTTCCCGGCTACAACAGCAACGTCAACCCGACCCGTGGCCAGCTTCGCGCGAAGTTCGACACGACGATGACCTTCATCACCGCCACCTTCAACACGCTGGTCGGCGGCAACGGCTGGAACCAGGGCTTCGTGGCGGCCGGCGACTACGGTCGGGTCGACGGCCAGGGCTGCCACTACTGCATGCTCCACTGGCAGGACGCGGCCCGCGCGGTCGATCCGGAGGTCGTGACCTTTGGCGCCAACAACTGGTATCGCCTGTTCTCGCGGTACTTCATCAACAACCAGGCCGCTGACGGCGGCTGGAACTGGGCGTACTCGCTCGGCGCCAACAGCGACAACGCGGGCGGCGCGACCCTCCGCGCCGACTGGGCCATCCTGGTCCTGTCGCCCGACGCGATCCCGCCGCTGTCGATCGGTACCTCGAGCGTCTCGATGGCGCCGGAAGGCACCCCGATCGACTTCAGTGGCGCGGCCAGCGACCCCGGCACCGGCAACCCGACCTACGTCTGGGCGTTCGGCAACGGCGCGACGGCGAACGGCAAGAGCGTCACCTACGCCTACCCGGACAACGGCGCCTTCAACGCGACGCTGACCTCCACCTCGATCGGTGGCGTCTCGGTCGACACCGTCGCCGTCACGATCACCAACGTCGCGCCGGTCACCAACGCCGGCTTGGACAAGATCGTCAACGAGGGCGCGCCGCAGCCCATGGCGATGACCTTCACCGACCCGGGCACGGCCGACACCTGGACCTACGCCTGGAACTTCGGTGACATGCTCACCGGCAACGCCCAGAACATGAA
>JAYVSF010000910.1:0-8638 GCA_043775605.1 Myxococcales bacterium | reverse complement strand
CGGCGCGGGGCGAGCGTCCGTCGGCACGGCGTCGACCACGGTCGGCCGGGGCGGATGGCTCGGCGGGCCGACCCCGGCGTCGCGCGGTGGGCCGGGGTGGACCGCGGCCGCGTCGGTCGCGTCGGTCCCGTCGGCGGGGCTGATCGCGGCGAGTTGCGCAGCCGGGCCGGCGTCGGCGACGGCGAGCGAGGTGATCACGACAGGGCCTGGGCCGGCATCGCTCGCGCTCGTGCTCGTGCTCGCGCTCGTGCTCGTGCTCGCGCTCGTGCTCGTGCTCGTGCTCGTGCTCGTGCTCGTCGGTGCCGCGCCGTCGCGGTGGCGGATCGCGCGCACGGTCAGGACGACCGCGCCGCCGAGGACGAGGCCGATCGCTGCGACCACGGCGACGTGCCGGCGCGGGCGTGCGACCACGACCGCCTCGTCGGCAGTGAGGTCGGTGGTCAGGCGTGCGATCGGTGGCGCGATCGCCGGCGCGATCGCCGGCGCGATCGCCGATGCGACCGGTGGCCCGACCGGTGGCGCGATCAGTGGCGGCGCCCGACTCTCGGGCACCGTCGCCTTGCTGGCCCCGCGTTCGGCCGCCGGCAGCAGCGCCCGCGCGCCCTCGCGATCGCCGGCCAGGAGCCGCCGCGCCAGCTCGCCGACCACTCGCGCGCCGGGTGGTCGCTGGTCCTTGGGCTTGCGGGTCAGCCACGCGATCAGCTCTTCGAGCAGCGGATCGATCGCGCGCCCCGAGCGCTCGCGCACGGTCGGCAGCTCGAGCGCGAGGTTCTGGCGAGCGACCGCGGTCGGCCCGCCGTCGAAGGGCAGCGCGCCGGCCAGCAGCTCGTAGAGGATGATGCCGAGCGAGAACAAGTCGGTGCGGAGGTCGAGCGGCTCGTCGGTGGTCTGCTCGGGGGCCATGTAGTAGGGCGTGCCGACCACCAGGCCCTCGGCAGTCAGCCGCGAGCGCGCGTCCTCGGCGATCAGGGCCAGGCCAAAGTCGATGATCTGCAAGAGCGGCGCGCCCTCGGCGGTGGTCGAGACCACGATGTTGTCTGGCTTGAGGTCGCGGTGGATGAGGTTGCGGTCGTGGGCGTGGGCCAGGCCGCTGCAGATCTGGGCGAGGTACTCGAGGACATCGGTGACCGCCAGCGGGCCGTCGTCGAGGACGCTGGCCAGGCTCGGGCCGCCGGCCAGGTCCATCGCCATGTAGAACAGGCCCTCGGCGGTCTCGCCGACGTCGACCACGCCGATGATGTTGGGGTGGTCGAGGCGACTCGCGGCCTCGGCCTCGTTGCCGAGCCGGGCTCGCGACGCGCGATCGTAGGCGACGTCGCCGAACGGGACCTTGATCGCGAACCGGCGCGACATCCGCACGTGGCGGGCGCGGTAGACCCGGCCGAGGCCGCCGTCGCCGAGGATGGACTCGATCTGGTAGCGCTCGGCCAGCACGGTGCCGACCAGCGGATCCGGGCCGCCGAGCACCAGCGGCGCGCCGTCGTTGGCGCAGCGGCGGAAGTCGCCGCGGAACACCGCCTTGCAGGTCGGGCACGATGAGCGCAGCGGTGGGGCGCCGGGCGCGTCGACCTCGGCCTCGGCTTCGGGCGCCGGGTCAGAAGCGGACACGCAGCTCCGCCAGCGCGCCGTCCCGGGTTGGCGTCACCAGCCAGCTCTGGGCCGGCGGCGGCGCCTCGCCGTGGTCGGCCGACCGCAGGTACAGGATCAGCGCGGTCGTGGCGCCGAGCACCGCGCCGGCCACCAGGACGTCGGCGACCAGCGCCCGGGTGCCGATGCCGTCGCGGGTGGCGCCGTCGCAGGCGTCGGGATCGCGTTCGCAGCGGCCGTAGGAGGCGCGCGCCGACAGCCCGAACCCGACACCGCCGGCGAGGGCGGCGACCGCGACGGCGCCGGCCACCCAGCTTCCGGCCGTGAGGTGCCGGCGCGGTCCGGGCGTCGTCGGCGGGCCGCCACCGCCCTCGGTCGCCCGGCGAGGCGCGTCGGGCAGGAGGCGCGGGGCCGCGGCCGCGAACACCTCACCGGCCCGGGTGTCGTCGTCGAGGTCGATGCGCGGACGGGCGACCGCGAGCCCGGTCGCCACCGCGACCCAGGTCGCGTCGATGCGGACGTCGCCGTCGAGCTCGACCACGGACAGCAGCAGCAGCTCGCTGGCGTCGAGCCGGGCGCCGAGGTCGGCGACGCAGGCCCGGTCGGCGATGCAGCCCTCGGGCACGCCGCCGGGCGGTAGCCGCCGCTCTACGTCGGCGCCGCCGAGGGTGTCGACGTCGAGCTCGCGCTGGAGGGCGTCGGCCAGCGCGCTGCCGAGCTCGGTCGCGCGCGCCGGGCTCAGGTTGGCGCTCAGATCGATCACGACCGCGACCCGCGCGCGCGCGCCGACCGGGGCCGGCTGGGCGGTGGCGGATGCCGCGGCGAGCATCACCACCAGCACAGGCAACCAGGGTCGCACGTCAGGTCTCCTTGTAGGTCAAGGCCAGACGGTACCCCAGGCCGTGGCGCGACTCGATGAGCTCGGGCAGCCCGGCTTGCTCGAGCTTGCGCCGGACCCGGCGGACCAGCTCGCGCACGTTCTCGCTGTCGGCCTCGTGCGAGCGGAACTCGAGCTGCTCGGCGACGCTGGCCCACGCCAGGTAGGCGAGGTCGGGGTCCTCGGTGTCGCGCCGCGACAGCGCGAGCACCCGCAGCAGCGCGAACTCGAGGCGCGCCAGCTCGGCTTGACGCTCGCCCTGGCGGATGACGCCGCCCTCGACCCGCTGGGTCAGCAGGATCGGCTCGCCGCCCTCGGTCGCGAACGACGCCGCGAACGCCAGCCGGTCCTTGCGGCTGGGCGTGGTCGGCCCCTTGCCGCTCGGGATCGGGCCGCGCGGCAGCTCGCGGTCGAGGAAGTACAGCTCGACCTCGCCCAGCCGCAGCCGGCAGCGGTCGCGCAGGGGCGCGGCCTCGACCCGCACGCCGTCGACCGCGGTGCCGTTGCGGCTGCCGAGATCGACCACCCGCCAGCCGCCTTCGCGGCGCTCGATCCGGGCGTGGAGCGTCGACACCGAGGCGTGCAGCAGCGTAAGATCGGTCTCCCGCAGCGCGCGCCCGATCACCGTCGGGTCGTCGATCGCCCAGCCCACGCCCCAGGGATCGATCAGGCTGGCCGCGCCGGTCGGGCGCCGCGACGCGAGCTGCTCCGGGGTCAGCGTCGTGGTCGCGATCGCCTTGCGGTGCGCATCGCAGAGGACCCCCTGGGTCGCGTGCATCGTGCAGAGCGTGCAGCGGGCCATGGCTACCAGCTTGCCCGCGGCCGGGCCCGAGCGCCATCGCCGGCGCGGGGTGCGCACGGGCAGCGGCCGGCCGAGGCGGCGGTCGTCGTCGGTGCGCGCCGTGCGTGAGGTCCGGGTGAGGCGCCGGCTGGGCCCGCCCCACCGCGGGCCGCCCGCGCTATGGTGAGCCGTGGCCTCTTCCGCGCTCGCCGCCCTATCGCTGATGGTGTGCGGCGCCTGCACCATCATCCTCGATCCCGACAACCTGCCGCCGCAGACCGACGCCCGCCCGCTCGACGCCCGCTCGATCGACGCCGATCCCTCGCAGCTCGCGATCGATCGCGTCGAGCCGGACACGATCTTCGAGGGCATTGGCAGCGGCGGCGGCCGGCCGGCGCTGCTGGTGCTGTACGGCCGCAGCCTGGTCGGCAGCGCGACCGTCACCGCCGAGCTGATCGGCCCGGGGACCGGCCTCGCGACGCTCGTCGATCACGCCGCGACCGTCGACGGCACCCAGGCCGCGATCACGGTGCGGATCCCGGTGATGGCCGACCTGGCGCGCGGCGTCCCCCGCACCCTGCGCCTGACCGTGACCCAGGGCGGCGCCAGCGACAGCGTTGACGTCACGGTCACTGGCCTCGCCGAACTCACCCTGCCGGGCCCGATCACCGACCCGCAGTATTCGCGGATCACGGTCGGAGGTCCGGTCCACCTCATGGGCAGCGACCCGGTCGTGCTCAACGCGGTCGCGGACATCGAGATCTCGGCGAAGCTCGACGGCAACGCGGCCGGCCAGACGCCCGGACCGTTCGGCTGCGCGGGTGGGACCGGCGGCGCGCCTGGCGGGTGCACGCCGGGCGGCGGCCACGCTGGCACCGGCGCGCTCGGGGGTGGCGGCGGTGGCGGCTTCGGCGCGCCCGGCACCGGCGGCGGCGGCGGCACCACCAGCGGCGGCCCCGGCGAGACCACCGGCGGCGAGACCCTGGTGCCGATCGTCGGCGGCGCCAACGTCGCGGGCAACCACGGCAACGGTGGCGGCGGTGGCGCCGGCGGCGCGACGCTCGGGGGCAAGGGCGGCGGCGGCGGCGGCGTGCTGTACCTGACCGCCGGCGGTGACGTGCGTGTGCTGGCCGGCGGCGCGCTCGAGGCCAAGGGCGGCGACGGCACCGGCGGGACGGGTGGCGGTGGCGGCGGCTCGGGTGGTGCGATCCTGGTGCGCGCCGGCGGCACGCTCACCGCGCCGGCGGGCCGGTTGTCGGCGGCCGGTGGCGGGGTCGGCTCCGGCAACGGCGGGGTCGGCGGGCTCGGTCGGATCCGGGTCGATGGCGCGGCCGGCGACGTCGCGGCGATCGCCTACGCGCCGATGGCCTGGCGCGGTCCGGCGTGGCGGCTCGACGCGCGGACGCTGATCGACACGCCCGCGACCGAGGCCACCGTGGTCCTGCTCGGTCAGCCTGGCCGCGCGTTCGGCCTGCGCGTCAACGACCACGCGCTCGCGGCGTCGGCCACGCCCGGCATCGACGGCAGCGTCACGGTCGGCGACCTGCCGCTGCTGGTCGGCAAGAATCAGCTGTGCGCGGTGGTCGATCCGAACGTGCTCATGCCCGAGTCGCTGAGCTGCATCGACGTCTTCTACACCGGCCGCTGAACGGATGCCGGACCGACGAGCTGGGTCCGCCGACGCTACCGCCGGCGCGGCTGCGGTCGGCCGACCCGCGGCTTCTCGGTCCGTCGGATCGCCGCGGCCGCGACCTCGCCGGCCAGCTTGTGGAACCCGGCCAGGCGATCGCTGGCGAGCTCGCCGGCGGCGACCGCGGCGCGCACCGCGCAACCGGGCTCGCGCTGGTGGCGGCAGTCGGTGAAGTGGCAGCGCGCGGCGATGGCATCGATGTCATCGAAGCGCGGCCGATCGTCGTCGTCGAACCACAGCGCCAGCTCGCGCATGCCGGGGGTGTCGATCATCAGCGCACCGCCGGGCAGGATGAACAGCGAGCGGCGGGTAGTGGTGTGCATGCCGCGATCGTCGGCCGCGCGGATCGGTTGCGTGACCTGGGCGGCGGCGCCGTGCAGCGCGTTGATCAGCGTCGACTTGCCGACCCCGGAGCTGCCGACCACCGCCGCGGTCTGGCCCGGGGCCAGCAACGCGGTGATCGCGTCGAGGCCGTCGCCGCGCCGGGCCGACATGGCGACCACGGGCGTGCTCTGCGCCACCACCCGGGTCGCGGCCATCACCGCCTCGGGATCGCCGACGAGATCGATCTTGTTGACCACCAGCACCGGGCGCGAGCCGCCGGCCCGCACCGTCTCGAAGTAGCGCTCGAGCCGGCGCGGGTTGAGATCCTGGTTGGCCGACGTCACGACCAGCACCAGCTCGACGTTGGCGACGATCGGCTGCGGCTCCTCGCGCTCGCCGGCGGCCCTGCGGACCAGGCACGAGCGGCGCGGCAAGATCGCCTGGAGCGCGGCCCGCGAACCGTTGGCCCGGGCTCGCTCGGCGTCGGCGATGCCGACCCAGTCGCCGACCACCGGCAGCGCGCGGCGATCGCCGGCGGCGAAGAACATGCGCCCGGTCGGCTCGGCCCAGAACCCGCCGTCGGGATCGACGACCTCGACCGCGCCGCGGTGACCGGTCACGACCCGGGCCGCGGTCAGCCCAGGATGCTCGGCCAGCGCCGCGGCCCAGTCTGGATCCCAGCCGAGGAAGCTCGTGTCGTCGCGCACCGGCCCACCTTAGGGCCCCCGCGTCGAGAAGTCGATCGAGGATCGCGGTCCTCGGACCCGGGCGACACCTTGCGTCGGGTCCCGGCCCGCGCTACGTCGCGCCATGGCCAACGACCGCCGGGCGCCGGTCACGATCGTCACCGGCTTCCTCGGCGCCGGCAAGACGACGCTGATCAGCAACCTCCTGCGCCGGCCCGAGCTGGCGCGGACCGCGGTGCTGATCAACGAGGTCGGCGCGATCGCGATCGATCACCACCTCGTGCGCGAGGTCCGCGGTGACGCGATCGTGCTGGCCAGCGGCTGCGTGTGCTGCACCGTCGCCGGCGATCTGGTGCGGGCGCTGATCGAGCTCTACGGTCAGGCCGCGCGCGGCGAGCTGCCGCCGTTCGAGCGGGTGCTGCTCGAGACCACCGGCCTCGCCGATCCGACCGCGGTGGTGGCGACGCTGCTGCAGCAGCCGCTCTTGGCCCAGGCCTATCGCCTCGGTGCGGTGGTCACCGTGGTCGACGGCGTGAACGGCGCGATCACCCTGGCGGCTCATCCCGAGGCGACGGCGCAGGTCGCGCTCGCCGATCGCCTGATCGTCAGCAAGGCCGACCTCGCCACGCCGGCGGCGCTGGCCGCGCTCGAGCTCGAGCTGCGCCGGCGCAACCGCGGCGCCGAGCTGGTGCGCGCCACCGGCGAGGTCGAGCCCGAGGTGATCCTGGCGCCGGCCGCCGGCCACGACGAGCGCGGCCTCGGGCTCAAGGCGTGGATCGCGGCCAGCACGGCGACGGTCGCGCCGACCTCGACCCGCAGCGGCGCGGCGCCCAGCACCCGCGCGGGCCACGGCGCCCACGCCGACGTCACCACCTTCACGATCGCGTTCGAGCGACCGGTGCGGATGGGCCCGCTGGCGCTGTGGCTGTCGATCATGACCCAGATGCACGGCGGCGCGCTGTTGCGGGTCAAGGGCCTGGTCGCGGTCGCCGGCGATGACCGGCCGCTGGTGATCCAGACCGTGCAGCACGTCGTGGTGCCGGCCCACCAGCTCGCGGCCTGGCCCGACGACGATCACCGGACGCGACTGGTGTTCATCGCCCGCGGCCTGCCGGCCTCGACCCTGGCGTCGCTGCGCGCCAGCCTGGCCGACACGCTCGATCAGCCGGTGATCGAGCTCGGCGTCGACGCGCACGCGACGTGATCCGCGGTCAGCCAGCGGCCTGGCGCTGGCCGGGCGCGAGCGCGTCGGCGACCTTGGCCAGCAGCGCCTCGCGATCGAACGGCTTGGCCAGGAACTGCCACGGCGGCATCGGCGTGCCGTGGTGGTATCCGGACATGAACACCACCCGTAGCCGCGGCAGCTCGCGGGCCAGATCGCGTCCGGACATTCCCGGCATCACCATGTCGGTGAGCAGCAGATCGTACGCCGGCCCGTTGCGGGCCGCGGTCACCGCCTCCGGGCCCGAGCTCACCGACGTCACCGCGTAGCCGCCCCGGGTCAGGATCCGCTCGGCGGTGCGGCGGACCGCGTCGTCGTCGTCGACCAGCAGGATCCGGCCGCGGCCCGGCCCGGACGAGATCGTGACGGCCGCGGTCGTCATCGCGGTGGCCGGCAACCGGATCGAGAAGGTCGTGCCGGCCCCGAGCTCCGACTGGATCGCGATCTCGCCGCCCGCGTGCTGGACGATGCCGTGCACCGTCGCGAGGCCGAGACCGGTGCCCTTGCCGCGGGCCTTGGTGGTGAAGTACGGCTCGAACACGCGCTCCGCGATCTCGGGCTGCATGCCGGCGCCGTTGTCGCCGACCGTGAGGACCACGAGGTCGGCCCCCTCCACCGTCTCGGTCCGGACCGCGATCCCGATCCGCCCGCCCTCGGTCAGCGCGTCGCGGGCGTTGACCACCAGGTTCATGAGCACCTGCTCGAGCTGGGTCGGATCGATCAGCACCCGCGCGCTGCCGTGGCCGACGTCGATCGCCAGCTCGACGTCAGCGCCGACCGTGCCGCGCAGCACGTGCTCCATCGCGCTGACCCGGAGGCCGACGTCGACCACCGACGGCTTGACCACCTCGGCCCGGCTGAAGGCCAGGAGCTGCTGGACCAGCTCGCCGGCGCTCTTGGCGGCCTGGCCGATGGTCCGCGCGTCGTCCTGGGCCTCGCCTGGCTCCAGGCTCTCGGCCAGGAGGTCGGCGTAGTTGAGGATCACGACCAGCAGGTTGTTGAAGTCGTGGGCGATGCCGCCGGCCAGCTGGCCGACCAGCGCGAGGCGATCGTGGTGTGCGGCCCGGGCCTGGCGCTCGCGCTGCTCGGTGGCGTCGCTGATCGCGATCACGGTCTCGGTGCCGTCGGCCGAGCTGTGGGCCTCGAGCAGGTAGGTGCGGGCCGGCCCGTCGAGCGAGACCTGGGTGCGGAGGTCGGTGCCGATCAGGATCTCGATCGGCAGGCCGAGGACCTGCTCGATCACCACCCCCGGCGCCAGGGCGCCGATGGTCGCGGCCCGGGTGCCGACCCAGTCGTTGGCCAACACGCAGCGGTGGCGATCGTCGACGACGATCACGCCGACCGGCAGGTTGGTCACGACCCGCTCGAGGCGGTGCCAGTGGTCGTGCTGCGCCGACTGCAGCGCGCGCACCAGCATCGCGTTCTTGATCGCCAGCGCGGCCTGGCCGGCGATCGCGACCAGGACGTCGAG
>JAYVSF010000909.1:0-7520 GCA_043775605.1 Myxococcales bacterium | reverse complement strand
CGCGGTCCAGCCCGGCGGTCGGCGCGCGACCCGCACGATGCCGCCGGGTGGGCGATCGGCCATGGCCAGGGGATCGCACGGCCCGACGCCGGCGACAAGCCGCGCGCGACAAGCCGCGACCGACTTCGGTATGGTGCGGCGATGAAGCTCCTCGCAGTCTCCGTCGTCCCCTTCACCCTCGCGCTCGCGGCCTGCGGCGGCGCCAAGTCTCCCGCCGCCACCGCCGGCGATCACGCCAGCGCCGCGGCCGTGCCGCTCGGCCACTATGGCTGCCGCATCACCCAGAACGGCTACGCCTACGACTACTACGCCTGCGACGTCCGCCAGGAGGGCGGCGCGCTGATCGTCGAGAAGATCGAGGGCCAGATGCGGTTCAAGGGCACGCTGACGCCGGAGGGCGACGGCTCGCTCGGGTTCGAGGGCGACGTCTGGTGTACGTGGGACGACTGCAAGGGCTCGGTCACCGGCAACCTGACGACCGTCGACGGCGGCTGGGAGGGCACGCTGCCGGCGCACCCGATGACCGACGGCCAGACCATGGCCGAGCTGTCGATCTCGCTCCTGCACGAGTCGGTGCTCCAGAGCGCCGGCGGCGCGCGCTACGGTGGCTACGGCGACGGCGGCTGGAAGGGTGGTGGCTACACCGGCGAGGTCACCGGGGACTGACCTTCACCGGGACTCTCGCGATCACGCCGGCGCGCGTCGCAGCCGCCGGCGGGCCCACGCCACCAGCCCGGGGCCGAGCCACCAGCCGAGCGCGCCGAGCGCGACCAGCCACGACAGCGGCCCGCCCCACGCCGCGTAGATCGACCGGGCGCGTGGGCCGATCGGCACGTCGACCAGCAAGGTGTCGGGCGCGATCCGGCCGCTGCCGTCGCGGACCCGGGTCCGGCCGAGGAAGGCGCCGTCGCGATCGATCGCGGTCGACGGCCCGGTGTTGACCGCGCGGATCATCGGCACCCCGACCTCGACCGCGCGGAACCGGGCCAGCGCCTCGTGCTGGTAGGGCTCGGCGCCGGTGTCGAACCAGGTGTCGTTGGTGAGATTGATGATCACGTCAGGGTCGAGCCCGGCCAGCTCGCGGCCGTAGCGGGGCAGCGCGTCCTCGAGGCAGATCATGATCGCGAGTCGCAGCGGCCGGCCGCCGAGGTCGGCAGTGATGATCGTCGCCGGTGGGCCCTCCTGGAAGCTGCCGGCGCCGTCGGGCATGATCGTCCGCGCCGACGGGAACCACTCGAGCAGCGGGTTGTACTCGCTGCCGATCATGCGGTGGATCTTGTCGACCCGGCCGACGAAGCGATCGTCGGGACCGATCAGGATCGCGCTGTTCCAGACCTTGCCGTGCTCGTCGGCGGTCAGCGCCCCGACGACGATCGGCACCGTCGACCGGCCGCGGATCCGTCCGCCGGTGCCGGGCGCGCCGTCCCGGGTCTGGGTGCGCTCGATCGCGAACGGCAGCGAGGCCTCGCTCCACACCACCAGCTCCGCGCCGTCGGCGGCCAGCTGATCGGTCGCGGCTCGCAGCGCGGTCAGCTCGGCCCGCCCGCGGCTGCTCTCGGTCGGCTGGTTGGGCTGGACGATGCCGATGCGCACCGTGGCGGTCGGCTCGTCGCCGACCCGGCGCAGGCTGGCCAGGCCGAGGGCGACAGCGAAGGCCACGACGCCAGCCACGACCCGCCAGCGGCTGCGGCGTCGGCCGGCGAGCAGATCGTAGGCGCCCCCGGCCACCGCCATCAGCAGCGCGGTGATGCCGGCCGGCCCGAACCCTGCCGACAGCCCGCGGATCGCGCCGACCCCGGCCTGGGTGATCGCGAGGCTGAACGGGAACGGCGTCCACAGCACGATCTCGATCACGAGGAAGCCGAGCGGCGCGCACAGCGCCATCGGCCACGGCCCGAACCGGTGGTCGCGGCGGCGGTCGCGCAGGCCGCGGATGAGGCGCGCGCCGATCAGGTAGACCAGCCCGTGGAAGGCGCCGAGGACCAGCAGCCCGAACATCGCCACGGACGCCGGCAGGTGGGCGTTGACCTCGAGCAGGTGGATGAGCCAGTGGAAGCCGGCGACGGTCATCGCCACCGCGCTCAGCCCGCCGTACAGGCCGGCCCGGCGCGGGGTCGCCGCGCGATCGATCGCCCACAAGGTCGGCGCGGCCGCCAGCCAGCCCAGCGGCCACAGCCCGATCGGCGGCGCCGCCAGCACCCACAGGAAGCCGCCGACCATCGCCGCCACGCAGCCGGCGATGGTGCCGGCCCGGTCGGTGCGCGCCGGCAGGTCGAGCCAGCGCCGTCGCGCGGCCGGGCCCGTCATGGCGCCGGCGCGATCAGGTCGAGGGCGGCCGGCAGCACCCGGAAGGTCGCCGGCAGGATGCCGGGGGTCTCACCGTCGATGTCGAGCTCGACGATCTGATCGGGCGACGCCGGCTCGGCCTTGACGATCTTGGCCCGTCGGTGGCTGACCTTCTTCATCGTCAGGTGGGTGCCGTTGTACAGGCGCCGGCTCTGGAAGATGAACTCGGCCACGCCGAAGTCGCCCATCGCGATCACGTCGAAGTAGCCGTCGTCCATCTTGGCGTCGGGCGCGATGAACATGCCGCCGCCGAAGTAGCAGCCGTTGGCGACCGCGACCGTGCTGATGGTCATGTCGACCGCGTCGCTGGCCTTCTCGTCGAAGGTCAGCCGCACCCGCTGGTTGTCGTACGACATGATCGCGCGGGTGGTGGCGGCGTAGAACGAGACCTTGCCGCCGAGCCGCTTCTTCGACTGGTTGATCAGACGGTCGGTGACGCCCGACAGCCCGAACGAGCCGATGTTGACGAACATGCGGATCGCGTCGCCGCCGGTGCGGACCCGGTGATCGACCCGGCCGACGTCGATGCGGCGGCGATGGCCGCGGGCCAGGTTGGCGACCGCGCTCTCCCACTCCTTGCTGATCTTGGCGGTGCGGACGAAGTCGCCGCCGGTGCCGAACGGCAGGACGCCGAGCGCGGCCTCCGGCTTGAGTCGGACGCCGCCTTCGAAGAAGCCGTTGGCCACCTCGTTGATGGTGCCGTCGCCGCCGACCGCGACCACGATCTCGGCGCCCGCGCGCAGGGCCTCGGTGGTCAGCCGGGTCGCGTCGCCGGGCTCCTTGGTGAGCACGTCCTCGAACGGCAGGGAGCGGCGGATGACAGAGGCGAGCTCGGGCCAGCGACGACCCAGGGCACCGCCGGCAGAGCGGGGATTGACGACCACGACCACGCGGGGGCTGGAGGGCATCGGCGGTCGAGTATCGCGCCGGTCGGCGCGGCGCGCATCGCCGCGGTGTGCAGATTCAGCCCGGCGGTCGGGTGCCGCGCGCCGCGATCAGCGGGCCGAGGCTGGTCGGGTCGATCGGCGCACCCATCAGCGGGCCGGCGGCCAGGTCGCAGCCCAGCTCGCGGAGGGCGCGGGCCTGGCTCGGCCGGCGGACGTTGCGGGCCAGGACCAGCCAGTCGACCTGGTGGGCGACGTCGAGCCAGGTCCGGGCCTGCTCGGCGCCCTCGCGGGAGCGATCGATGTCGTCGACCAGCGCCGGCGGCAGCTCGATCATGTCGACCGGGGCGCCGGCCAGGAGCCCGAGCTCGCCGGTGCGGACCACCAGCTTGGCGACCACGACCGTGAGCCCGGTCGCGGCCAGGCGCTCGAGGCTCGGGACCCGGGCACCGGCGGCATAATAGGGCACCCGGATCATCAGCCGGTCGAGCTCGACTCCCGCCGGGATCAGCGTGGCCGCGACCGCGTCGACGTCGATGCCCTCGAGCTCCTCGAGGGTCAGCGACACCATGACCGCCAGCGGCCGATCGGGCTGGCTCGCACGCGCGTCGATCAGCGCGCCCATCGCGCAGGCCAGGCGGTCGTGGGCGTTACGGTGGCCGGCCACCTCGAGCGCGAACGGGGTCGAGCGGCCGGCCTCGCCGCCGTCGAGGGCGACGATCGGCGCGAAGCGCGCCGGCTCGGAGGTGTGCGCGGGATGCACGCTCGAAGCCTAGCGCCGTCGCCCAGGTCGGTGGAGTACGGTCGGGGTATCGGCCGCAGGTCGCGGCTCGGGGCAGGTCGTGCCTGCGTCCGCGTCGCATCGGGCTCGGCATTCGGCCTAGGATGATGGCGTCTTGGACCTCGCCGAGCTCGATCGCATCGTCGCCGACGCCCGCGCGCCCGGGGCTCGCCGTGGTGAAGCGCGCGCCGCGCGGCGATCGATGGGCCAGGTGTTCACGCCGCCGCGGCTGGCTCGGCTGGTCGCGCGCGAGGTGCTCGGTCCGCTGGCGGCCGCGGCGCGGCGGTTGATCGTGCTCGACCCCGCGGCCGGCGAGGGCGCGTTCCTGGCCGCGGCCGCCGAGGTCGCCGCCGAGCTCGGCGTGACGATCGAGCTGATCGGGGTCGAGCGCGATCCGGCCGTGGCTGCTGCGTGCCGGGCCCGGCTGCCGGCGGCGACGATCTACGAGGCCGAGGTCCTCCTGTCGGCGCCCGCGCTGCCGCTGGCCGACGCGGTGGTCGGCAACCCGCCGTACGTGCGCTCGATCCGGCTCAAGGCCAGCGATCCCGCGCTGTGGTCAGCGCTGCGCGGTCGATTCGCGGCATCGGCCCACGGCGAGTGGGACCTGTACGGCGTGTTTCTCGAGCGTGCGCTCGAGTGGGTGCGGCCGGGCGGACGGATCGGCCTGGTCACGCCGTCGCGCTGGCTGACCGCGGCCTGGGCCCGACGGCTGCGAGCGGCGCTCGGCGCCAGCGGCACGGTGCGGACGGTCGTCGACTTCGGCGCGGCCCAGGTGTTCGCCGACGCGACGACCTACGCGTCGGTGGTGGTGCTCGACCGCGCGGCTGCGGTCGGGTCCGCGACGTTGATCGTGCGCGACGAAGGCGGCTGGAAGCGGCGGGCCTTCGATCCCGCGATCGCCGACGGTGGCCCGTGGCTGGCCGACGACGTGCAAGCCGTCGCGTCGCCGCCCGCGCTCCGCCTCGGTGACGTCGCGCGCATCGCCAAGGGCACCGGCACCAACGCCGATCCGGTCTTCGTGCTGATCGATCCGGAGCTCGACGGCGCGCTGGTCCGCGCCCGCGGCCCCGACGGCGAGCCGGTCGTCATCGAGCGCGAGGCGACCCGCCCGTGCTGGCGCGGCCGCGACATCCAGGACGGCGTAACCGCGCCGCGAGCCCGCTGTCTGGTGCCGTACGATGGCGCACGGCTGATCCCGTGGCCGGTGCTCGCCGCGCGCTGGCCCCGGGCCGCCGCCTACCTCCTAGGTCATCGCGCGCGCCTCGAGGCTCGCGAGCGCGGCCGCTTCGCCGGCGACGGTTTCTACTGCTTCGGCCGACCGCAGAACCTCGCGTTCCTCCTCGATCGCGCGGCCAAGGTCATCGTCCCCGACGTCTGCCGCAGCGCGCGCGCCGTGCTCGACACCGACGGCGCGCTCGTTCTCGACACCGCCTACGCCCTGCGCCCGCTGCCGTCGGCGCCACCGCCGTGGAACGACGTCGCGAACCTGCTGGCGCTCATGCGCTCGCCCGCCGTCCCCGCCTGGCTCGCCCGCACCGGCGCGCCCTTGCGCGGCGACTACCGCCGCTGGAAGACCGCCTACCTCGCGCCGATGCCTCTGCCGGACGGATCAGCCCTGGGCGGTCGAGGATCCAGTTGAGGGCAAGCGGTGCCGGCCGAGCTTGTCGTTGTTCACGAGCGTCGACAGGACGAGGTACTCCGATACGATGAAGTGGGCTGCGGCGGAGGCCACGCCCTCGTCGTCGGTCCCATGCAGGTCAGTGTACTCGTCCAGGGCGTTCCAGGGGCACAACAGCTCCTGTGCGAACGATCGCTCGAACTTCTGGTAGGCAGTCGGAGCGTTGGTGACCGGCACGACGTGGTCGCCCGGCGCGGACAGGAGTGACGCGCCGATGAGCCGACCGAGATAGAAGCGCTGCTGGGGGACAAGATCGCTGGTCACCACGACGCGCGTCCGCCCGTTGGTGACGCCGTTCCGATAGCCTCCGCGCAGCGCGCGATCGCCAACGCCCGGTGACTTGGCCAGCGGCAGCGCCACGTCCAGCAATCGCCCGAGCAGGTCGTTTGGAACCGGTCCATCGCCGAGGCTGTGCGCGGCGCGGTAGAGCGCGGCCATCCGTCGGCCTCGCTGCCATGGGAGCTCCTCGGTCGGTGGGGAGGGGCGCTGCGAGGGCGACTCGAGCTGGATGCTGGCCGTCGACCGCTTCATGGCCTCGACCGCCTCGGTCGCGCCGCGCAGGCCGTGGAGTAGCGTCGGGATCGCTGCGATCACCTCGTCACCCGCCGCGCGGCCCGCGTAGTCGGCGAGCGTCAGCGCGCCACGGACCCACTCATCGGGCGCAACCCCCGGATCGAACCCGGCCAGCGCCTGGAGCTTGCACGCGCGCGCGAGGCGAGGGTCGGCACGTTCTTCCCTGAGCTCTGCGACCAGGTCCGCCAGATCGCGATAACCCGGCACACACGAGGAGATCCGCGCGTCGAGCTGCGCCAAAAATCCGTCGACCGCGTGCTCGAAGTGGGCGGCTGGAACACTGACATCGACGTCGCGGAGGTAGCGGATCGCCGCCACGTCGCGGATGCGCTCCGCGCGAGCCTCGAGGTGGATGAATGCGCCGTCGCTGGTGATCTGCAGCGCGGGCCATGGGACGTCGGGACTGATCGACGCCATCGAGTGGGCGCGCAACCACCCCGGCGACGTGGCGTCCGCGCGCGGCTCCCAGCGGAGCCGCCACCAGTTCACCACCAGCCACTGCGCCAGCGGGACCGTCGGCACGTGGATGGAGGGGCGCACGGTCTGGGCGAGTACGTCGTCGATCTCGGTGACCGGGATCCGGTCGCGACCCGCCCTTATCGTGAGCGACGCGAAGGTCGCGCCCTCGATCGTGTCGACCCGGGATCCCGGCTGCCACGCCAGGTCAAAAGCCAACTCGGCATCAGCCATGACGGCGTGCCGCCCACGCGACCGAGATCTTGTCGAAGAGGGGATTGGCTCGCCGGATCGGGTAGCCGTGATAGCGCCCGGTCCGGCTTCCGCCGTAGATGATCTCGAAGACCCGACCGTCACTGTCGACCACCCACAACTGCGCAGGGAAGCCCGCCACCTTGTCCTTCTCGCTGACCAGGCCGACATCGATGGCGCGCGTGAACAGCTCGTACGCGACCTGCTTGTCGAAGATCCCTGCCTCGTCGCACAGAGTCTTCTCGGGCCGAGGGCTCGTGGGCGGCGTCAGGTCGAAGTTGTGCGGTTCTTTCTTGTGGAGCGGGCTGCCTTCATACCCCGCGTGGGCCGACAGGAACGCGCGTTGCTCATCCGTCAACGGACGGTCACGGATCGATCTCTCAGTCTCGTCGCGCGCCTTGCGTGCTCGCTGTCCCATTGGAAATCCTCCAAAATTATGGCTGCTTGGACAGCCTAGCCCTACTTTCGCATAAGCGGGGCGCCGGTCACGAAGGTTCGTCGGGGCGGGCACGGGTGGCCATACCTGAAGAAAGCGCCGGCATCCAGCGCT
>JAYVSF010000908.1:0-8613 GCA_043775605.1 Myxococcales bacterium | reverse complement strand
CGCGGGTGGCGGTGCCCAGGGGCTTCGATCCCGCCGAGGTCCGGCTGATCGGCGAGGCCAAGGGTGAGCCACCGTTCGGCGGCACGCTGCGTCATCACGGCTGGCGCGCGACCCGAGCGCAGCTGCCGGCGTTGACCGACGGGCTCGACCGCGCCGTGGTCGCGCCGGCCGAGGTCGAAGTATCGTGACCGCGCGCTACGTCGTCGGCATCGACCTCGGCACCACCAACTGCGCGCTGGCGTCGCTCGACATCACGGTCGAGCACGCGCCGGTCGAGCACCTGGCGATCAGCCAGCTGGTGGGCCCGGGCGAGGTCGCGACCCGCCCCACCCTGCCGTCCTTCCTGCTGCTGCCCGGCGAGCACGAGGTCGCAGCCGAGGCGATGGCGCTGCCGTGGACCGGGCCGGCCCGCTCGGTGGTCGGCACCTTCGCGCAGAGCCGCGGCGCCGAGCTGCCGCACCGGCTGGTGTCGAGCGCGAAGTCGTGGCTGTCGAGCGGCCACGTCGATCGCTCGGCCGCGATCCTGCCGTGGCGCGGCGCCGAGCGCGAGGTCGACGGCCTGCGGGTGTCGCCGGTCGAGGCCTCGGCCCGCTACCTCGGCCACCTGCGCGCGGCGTGGGATCACGTCCACCCCGACCATCCGCTCGCCGAGCAGGACGTCCTGGTCACAGTGCCGGCGTCGTTCGACGCGGTCGCGCGCGAGCTGACCGTGGCCGCGGCCACCCAGGCCGGGCTGCCGCGGGTGACGTTGCTCGAGGAGCCGCAGGCCGCGTTCTACGCCTGGCTGGCGGCCAGCGGCGACGCCTGGCGGAGTCGGCTGGTGCCCGGCGACGTGGTGCTGGTCTGCGACGTCGGCGGCGGCACCACCGACTTCTCGCTGATCGAGGTCAAGGACGATCGCGGCAACCTGGCGATCGAGCGGGTCGCGGTCGGCGATCACATCCTGCTCGGCGGCGACAACATGGATCTGGCGCTGGCCGCGGTCGCGACCCAGACCCTGGCCGAGCAGGGCAAGCAGCTCGATGGCCTGCAGCAGCGGGCGCTGGTCCACGCCTGCCGGCGGGCCAAGGAGCAGCTCCTGGTCGACGGCGCGCCCGACGCGGTGCCGGTGTCGCTGCTCGGCCGCGGCTCGAAGCTGATCGGCGGCACGGTGCGGGTCGACGTCAAGCGCGCCGACGCCGCGCGCCAGCTCATCGAGGGCTTCTTCCCGGTGTGCGCCGCCGAGGATCGCCCGGCGCGGCGACGGGCCGCGGGTCTGCGCGAGCTCGGCCTGGCCTACGCCGCCGATCCGGCGGTGACCAGGCACCTCGCCGAGTTCCTCGATCGCCACGACAGCGCGCCGACCGCGATCCTGTGGAACGGCGGCGTGATGAAGGCGACCGCGATCCGGACCCGGGTCCGCGAGGTGGTCGGCGACTGGTACGGCCGGGCCCCGCGCGAGCTCGACGGCACCGATCTCGATCTCGCGGTCGCGCTCGGCGCGGCCTACTACGGCCAGGTCCGGCGCGGGCGCGGCATCCGCATCCGCGGCGGCACCGCGCGCGCGTACTACATCGGCATCGAGACCGCGGCCCCGGCCATCCCCGGGTTCGCGCCGCCGGTCAAGGCGCTGTGCGTCGCGCCGATGGGCATGGAGGAGGGCTCGAGCGCCGAGCTGCCCGACGACGACCTCGGCCTGGTGGTCGGCGAGCCGTCGACGTTCCGGTTCTTCGCGTCGTCGGCGCGCAAGGACGATCCGGTCGGCGCGATGGTCGAGCCGGTGGCCGCCGAGCTGGCCGAGCTCGATCCGGTCGAGCAGGAGGTCGAGGCCGGTGGCGGCCGCCGAGCCGGCGACATCGTGCCGGTGACCCTGACCGCGCACGTGACCGAGGTCGGCACCCTCGAGCTGTGGTGCCAGGCCCGCGACGGCGCCGGCCGCTGGAAGCTCGAGTACTCGGTCCGGCAGCGCTCGTAGCGCGTGGTGCACGCTGGCACGCGGCGTGCCCTGCCGCAGCACCAGAGTGGACGTTGTCGGTGCCGCGGCGGCTGCGGCCCGCGCTCGCGCGCGACCGCACGCTCCTGTCGGCGGCGCTGACCTGCTTCGTGCGCGCGGTGTTCGCTGGCAGCGCGCGCAGGCCCCGGCCCTGGGCGTCGTCGGCGCGGCGCCGGGCGCGGTGACCGCGATCCAGCGCTTTGGTTCGGTGCTGAACCTCAACGTCCACTTCCACACCCTCGTCCCCGACGGCGTGTTCGTCCCCGATGGCGCCGGCGGCGCGCGCTTCGTGCCGCTGCCAGCCTAGCGGACGAGCACGAGCCCGGCGGATCCCTCGACGCAGGCCTGCTTGTCGAACGTGAACACGCCGCCGCCGATCTCGACCGCGACGTGGCCGGCCACCGGAACGACCAGGGCGGCGTCGAGGTGGATGTCGATCCCCTGGTCGCCGTAGAAGAACCCGGGCCGGCTCGTGATCAGGACATCGGCCGCGCCGGTCTCGTCGTCGCGCGACAGGATGTACGTGTGGGGGACCGACACGTCGAGCCCGGAACGGACCTGCTGGCCGAACGACCGGCGGCTGGCGCCGATCGCCAGCGCGATCACGGTGCGGCTGCGCGGCGGCGCCCGGAGCAGGAAATGAGCGGAGACCAGGCTGTAGCGCCCCGGGTCGGTCGCGGCTTCGCCGGCGACCTCGAGCCCGATGCGTCCCTTGCCGACGGTGATGCGACCGCCGGGCGCAGCCGCCGTCCGGCCGTCGCTGACCCGGACCGCGCTGCCCCAGACCTCGGCGATCACCGACGCTCGGTGCTGCCATTGCGTCTTGACCTCGGGCTCGGGCGCCGCCCCGTCGAAGTAGAGGATCAGCGGATTGAAGAACATCTCCACGCCGACCATGATCCCCAGCCCGACCTCGTGGTTGTGCGCGGTGTCCGGGTTGTCGGAACGGTTGGCGATCAACCCGGCGAGCACGCCGGCCAGGATCGTGGCGCCGGCAACTCCGCCGACCGTGGAACCTTTGCCGCTCGGCACCGGGTCGGAAGACGTCGTGATGCACTTGAGATCGCCCCACGAGTCCACCGAGCAGGTCGTGGTCTCGTCGGCATGTGCGACCCGATCGAATCCGACCGCGGTCACCAGGGCGAGCAGCGCGGCGAGCAACGACTTCATCCCCGGTAGTCGGCCTGGCCGACCGATCTCGACAAGAAAACGACACCCGTCGCTCAGCGAGGCGGATCCGATCCTGAGCTGAGCCGGCACGCGGACTTGCGAGGAGGCCGGGACAGGATCAGCCTCGGTGTCATGCCGAAGAAGCCAAGGACCGTCCGGGTGGTCGACGAGCGAGCATCGAAGCTTGCGGCGACGATCGACCAGGCCGTCGATGCGCGCGTGGGCCCGAACGCGACGTTCGAGGAACGGCAGGATGCAGCGGCCGCCGTCATGGCCGAGGTTCTCGCGGCGTTCCGCGCGTCCAAGGTCCTGGACCCGAAGGCGGGGCGCTGACGATGGCGACGCGACCGGTGAGGTTGATCAGTGACGTGGCGCTCCGGGTGGGCGCAATGATCGACGCCGAGATCCGGGAAGCGCTCGGACCGAACGCGATTGCGGCTGGCGGGGGCGACTGGGCACTCGCAAGCTCGCTCGCCGGTTCGGACCGGCTATGCTGCGACCATGAAGGCCGAGATCCGCTACTGCGTGGTTTGAAGCTACCGACCTGAGGCTGCCCGGGTGGCGGCCATCCTGACCCGAGCGCTCGGCGCCGCGGTGACGATCGTACCCGGTGGTCGCGGCGAGTTCTCGATCTGGCTTGACGGTCGCAAGGTCTACGACAAGGGCGACGACGACTTCCCCGACGAGGCCGAGGTCCTGGCTGCGGCCCGCGCGGCGCCGACCTGACCGGGGCCGGCGCGGTAGAGTCGTGGGATGCGCGCCGCCGCCTCGCTCGCCGCCGCCGTCGTCCTCGCGATCGCCGGGCCTCGGTCGGCGACGGCCGAGCGCGATGCGTGCCCGCGCGACGTCCGCTACCGCGGCGCGGCCATCGACCTCGACGTCCGCGCCGCCGACCTTCAGGACGTCTTCCGCCTGATCGCCAACGTCGGTCGGGTCAACGTCGTCCTCGCCGATGACGTGCGCGGCGCGGTGACGCTGCAGCTCAAGCGCGTGCCGTGGGATCAGGTCCTGTGCACGGTCGCGCGGGCCAAGCACCTGACCGTCACCGTCGACGGCACCGTCTACCTGGTCCGGCCCGCGCCACCGCTGCGCTGAGCGTCCTCGGGTCGCCTGGATCACTGGATCGAGCCGGGATCGAGCTCGAGCATCGTCACCTTGGTGACGTCCTCGACCTTGTGCAGCGTGGGATCGATCAAGTAGACGACCGCGTGGTCGCGGTGGGGAGGCTCGTGGCCGACGCGGTACCTGACGGCGTCGCCCTCGACCTGGAGGGTGCGGACCCCGGCCGGCTCCTCGCGCATCTCGCCTTCGCGCCAGCGGACCAGCTCGACGAAGCACTTGGCGTGGCCGGTGTGGCCGATGACCTGGACCACGCCGCGCGGCAGCCGGTGGGGATGAAATCGACGAGGGCGAGCGCGCTCCTGCTCCCACGAGCCATCGGCCCCCGGGCGCTCGGGATCGGCCGGCCGGTGGTAGAGCAGCCCGCCGCCCTCGGGCAAGGCGGGATCTCCATCGGTGCCGGTGCCGCCGGCGACGTGGATCGGGGCGAGCGACAGGGCCGCGGGCCGGCCGGCGCGCCAGTCGGCGGCGACCTTGGCGACCGCCCCCTGCAGGTGGCGATCGAGCTCCGCCGCCAGCACCGTGGCGTCGCGCTCGTCACCCGCGTCGAGTAGCTCGAGCTCGCGCACGGTGACGCCGGCGTGGGTGCACAGCACGGGCACGTCGCCGGTCGTGGCGGTGGCCGCCAGCCGCATCCGGCCGGCGAGCAGGAGCTCGATCACCAGGGCGCGCTGGGCCTCGGTGAAGGCCGAGAAGTCGCGATCGACCAGGCCGGGCCCTGGCAGCTCGGGAAAGAGGGGCGCGTACTCGGCGACCACTCGGTCGCGGAAGCTGACCGGTGCCGGCTTCTGCAGGGGCGCCAACTCGGCGGCCAGGGGGCCGGCGGCGGCGAAGCGCGCGTCGGCGGCGAACGCCAGCTCCATGACCCGGGCGGCGTCGTGATTGCCGAACAGGATCGTGACCTGCGACCGCGGGTGGGCGGCGAGCCAGCGCAGGAAGCGCGGGCCGTCCGTGCGCGCCTGCGGAATCGTGCCCTGGACCCGGGTGCCGTAGTCGAAGTGGTCGCCGATGCTGACGAGCTGGACGTCGGCCCGCAGCCAGCCGTCGTCGCCGAGCAACCCGTGATGGTCGAGCAGCGCGAACAACTTCGCGGCCGCGGCCTGGGGATCGCCGAGCGCGACCGAGCGCCGGGTCGGTTCCGGCGTTGGCGCGGGGACCACGTCGCCGGCCAGCAGCCGGTCGGCCAGCACGCAGGCGCGCTCGACCCGGTCCATGGCTCGATCATCGCACGGTCGGCCGCGACGAGGTGCGGAGATCACAGTCCGGCCCGGGGCGTCGTCGTGGATCGCGACACACGCGCCGCGCTCGGGCACGCTCGATCCATGCGGATCGCGACGATCGTGCTGGCCTGCGTGAGCCTGCTCGGATGTGACGGCGGCCCGCCCGCGGCGATCGACGCCCCGGCCGTCGCGCCTGATGGCGCGGTCGCCGACCTGACGTGCGCGCAGCTCGCCACCCAGCTCCAGGTTCGCCTGGCGCAGACCTCGACCGCCTGCTCGGGGCCAGCCGAGTGCGGCTCGTACGGCTATCCCGTCCGCAACGACGGGTTCCCGACGTGCGACTGCGGGGTCGCCTACGCCAGCTCGTGCGGCGGCGACGCCGTCAACCGCGCGGCCTGGGACGCGGACGCCTTCGCCCGCGCGCTGACTGACGCCTGGAATCAGCGCTGCGTGCCGCTCGGGGCCGCGTCGGGTGCTCCGGCGATCTGCGACTGCAGCATCGGCGCGATCAGCTGCGTGAACCAGCACTGCGCCAGCTCGGTCCACGACTGCTTCGCCGACGCCGGCCCCTGACGGTGGTGCCGGCAGGGTGCCCGCAGACGGAGTCGAACTGTCCTACCCGGGATGAAAGCCGGGGTCCTGACCGCTGGACGATGCGGGCGTGAAGGGCGTGGAGCCGCCGGGCGGAGTCGAACCGCCATTCCCAGGATTCGGAGACCCGGGCCGCTTCCGTGCGCGGAGGCAAGACCGCCCGGCCGGAGCCGGACGGGAACGAGTGGAGCCCACCGAGGGATTCGAACCCTCCTCTCGCCCGTACCGGGGGCGCATGTCGAAGCCACGATCACCAGATGGGCAGGTGCCACCGCCGCGAACGGCGCGGCGCGGGTCGGAACCGAGAGGATCGAACTCTCCGCGGTCGCCGTGTGAGGACGACTCCACCCCCAGGTGGACTGGTTCCGGTTCGAGAGACGAACGACGACGATGGAGCGCTCGCCCGGAGTTGCACCGGGTTGGCACGGGTTGCAGCCGTGAGCCTTGCTGTTCGACCACGAGCGCAGACAAACAAACTACGTGGACTGGAGGGGATTCGAACCCCCATTGCCTCGGTGCGAGCGAGGTATCTTGCCGTTGGATGACGCAGCCCGCGGTGCACGCCCGCGCGGGGCGCGGACGTCACTCGTGGCGGCCCTGACGGGAATCGAACCCGTCTAGATACTCATAGACAGTGAGCCAACGTCGCCAGACGTATCCAGGGCCAGCAACAAGAGACGAACGACGTGATCGTGACGATTCGTGGAGCGGGAGGGAGTCGCACCCTCGTCCCCGGCATGCCGCGCCGGTACTCTCCTGTTGAGCTACAGCCCCGAAACCAGAATCTTGTGAAGCCGGAGGGAGTCGCACCCTCGTCGCCGGCATGTCAGGCCGACATTCTGCTGTTGAACCACGGCTCCATGGTTGGGGTGACAGGGGTTGCACCTGCGACCTCACGGTCCCGAACCGCGCGCTCTGCTCCTGAGCTACACCCCAGTGAATCGTTCGACCCACACGTCGCGGAGAGAGGGGGAATCGAACCCCCAACACCTTGCGGTGCACACGCTTAGCGGGCGCGCTCCTCGTCCATCCGGACTCTCTCCATGCACTCGCACTCGTCGCGGAGGAAGGAGGAGTCGAACCTCCAAGTCACCTTCCGGTGATCACGCGGTTTTCGAGACCGGCGCCGTCGCCACATCGGCTTGTCCCTCCAGCGATGCAACTGACCCGCAGGCAATCCCGCCCGGGCGGCCGGGGTCGAACGGTGCATCATCCGTCGACCTCCGGACCGCTCGCCCCACCGCCGCCCGTCCGAGGCGCGACCGTCCAGCAGGTCGGTCACGCCGTCCGCTACGCCTCGTCGTGCTCGATCTCGCCAGTCCAGTACAGGTAGTCACGCCAGGCGTCGGGCACCGAGCGGGTGCTGACCCTGATGGTGACCGACGGCACCCAGGTCGGCCGCGCCGGCAGCGTCGTCAGCCGGAGGCCGGCCTCGGACGGTGTCCGGTTGCCCTTGGCGCCGTTGCACGGGTAGCAGCAGGTCACGATGTTCTCCCAGGTCGTGCGTCCGCCGCGGGCGCGGGGCACGACGTGGTCGTACGTGAGCTCGCTCACCGAGCAGCGGGCCGCGCAGTACTGGCACTTGTAGCCATCGCGGGCATAGATGTTGACCCGCGAGAACTTCACCGGCTTGGGGTGCCGACGGAAGCCGCGCAGGAGTCGGACCACGGCCGGGACCTTGATGATCAACGACACCGCGCGGATGTCGGCGTCATATTCCTCGACCACCTCGACCTTGCCGAGGGTCAGCAGCGTGATGGCACGCTGCCACGAGATCACCTTGATCGGCTCGTAGCCCTGCGACAGGAGCAGGGTTCGCGAAGTCGCACACGTCATGACGTTCGTGTCCTTTCCCCGGTCCTGGTTGTCAGGCGCTCCCCCGGAACAGGAGCGCCGTCGGCCCGCGGCTGCGGGCAAATCAAAACGTGCCCTCGGCTGGATTCGAACCTGCACTGTCCGGCTTCTGAGACCGGTGACTCCTGCCGTTGGTCTACGAGGGCGAAACGATGGCGCCTGGGGCGCATGGGGCGATCGAGGGGATTCGAACCCTGTCCTGGAGTTTCACAGACTCCCGTGCTGCCGTTACACTACGATCACCATGCGGTCCGCCCGGGAGGAGTCGCACCTCCATCGCCCGGTTATCGGCCGGGTGCTCTGCTGCTGAGCTACAGGCAGGAAACAGAAAGACCGAGACACTGGAGCAGACGACCGGATTCGAACCGGCGACCACGACCTCCCTAAGGGTAACCATCCATCGACGGCCCGCTCGCGCGGGCAAGAGATGACGGACGGGTTTTCGCGCTCTACCACTGAGCTACGTCTGCAAGACTCACGCACCACCAACCTCCAGGCTCTCAGAGCGAAAGGCAGTTCTCACTGCTGAGCTACACCTGGGTCGCACCGCGACGAGGCGGTGCGAGAGAAGCGGGGCAGACGGCCGGACTCGAACGGGTGCGGCTCCATCGCGACGGGCCTCGACGGGCGCGATTCCGATCACTTGACCAGCCTGAGCCGCGGGCGTTCGCGCGGTAGCGGGTTGGG
>JAYVSF010000907.1:0-4746 GCA_043775605.1 Myxococcales bacterium | reverse complement strand
CCCAGGCCGTCGGTGCGGGCGATCTTGGCGGCCTCGATGCCGGCCCCGACCAGGTAGCGCTTCACCGCCTCGGCCCGGGCCAGGCTGAGCGCCTTGTTGGCGGCCGGCTGACCCTCGCGCGAGGTGTGGCCGGTGATGTCGAACCGGAGCTGATCGCAGGACCGGGCGAACTTGACCAGGCGCTCGAGGGTGGCCTTGCTCGCCGGGTGGGTGAAGTCGAAGTCGGCGCTGCCGGCGGCGAAGTCGATGTCCGAGAAGTCGGCGGCGCCACCGACGGCGGCCAGGTTGTCGAGCCGCTTGACCTCGGCCGCGACGCCGTCGAGCAGCCGCTTCACCATGGCCTCGGCGGCGTCGACCTTGGGCGTCACGGTGTCGAGCGCGGCCTTGGCCGCAGTCGCCGCCGACTCGAACCCGGCCAGGCCATTCTCGACGATCTTCTCGGCCGCGATCTTGTTGGGCTTGGCCAGCGCGACCTCGGACTCGGCAGTGGCCTGGGCCAGGGCCCGCTCGGCGATGGCACAGGCCTGGTCGAGCGGGCCGACCGCGGTCTGCAGCTCGGTGATCGCGCCGGCCAGCGTTGCGTCCTCGGTGCCGTCGGGGACCTGCAGCGCGGCGATGCGGGTAGCCAGCGTCTGCTGCCGGCTGCGCAGCTCGGTGGCGCGGCCGCGGATCGTAGTGCCAGCGGTCGACCACAGCTCGCGGGCCGGGTCGACGTTGGTACGCTCCTTGAGGTCGCAGCCGGGGGCGGCGCCGGCAGCGAGGGTGGCGAGCGCGAGGAGGACACCGACACGGAGGGAGTCGACGATGCGCGGCATGGTTTCGGCCGCGGACTACACCACATCGGGTCCCGGCCGTCGAGTGGACGACCGCGACCACGCCGTGTGGACCTCGCCCCGGCACCGGCGGTCAGGTGCGGGCGAGGACGACGAGCCACGCCGCGGCCGCGACCGAGGCGGCGACGAGGAGCCAGCCGGTCTGGCGCAGCCGGCGGGGCGCGGCCGGAGCGATGGTCAGGGCGAGCGCGACCGCGCACAGCGGCGCGGCGGCCCGGACCGGCAGCCGCGACCAGGCCAGCGTCACCGTCGCCGCGATCACGGCGAGCAAGAGCAACGGGCCCCACGGCGTTCGCTTGCGCTTGCCGCGGGCGATGACGTCGCGCACCGCGCAGGTGATCGCCGCGAAGCCCAGCGCCCACGCCGCCCACATCCACCACGCCGCGGTCGCGCCGACCCCGCCGGCGATCGCGACCGGCACCGCAGCCGACGCCACCGCCGACGCCGCGACCACCTCGCCGACCAGGGTCTTCTCGACCCGCGCGACGACGTGGGCCATCGCGGTCGCGCCGAGGCCGACCGCCAGCGCCGCCGCCCACCACACCGGTCGCCCGGCGTGCGCCAGTCCGACGCCGGCCAGCGCCACCGCGGTCGCGCCGAGCAGCAGCAGCCGTCGCCAGGCCCGCGCGCCGTGGTCGGCCTTCACCCGCGGCCCGCGCCCGCCGAGCAGCACCACCACCGGCTCGTGAGCGAGGAACGTGATCACCGCCGCCGCTGCCAGCGCGATCGCCGCCAGCCCCGGCCGGCCGACCGCGAGCCCGGTCACCAGCGGCGCGCCGAGCTGACCGTAGGCGCCGTGCTCGCGCGGCGCGAGCGAGCGGACCGTGGGCGGGTCGAGCGCGGCCATGAAGGTGCGGCTCAGTCGAGGGGGCCGACCGACGACAGCTTGCCGCGCTCGCGGTACATGCGATCGATGGTGTGGCGCAGCAGCTCGTCGGAGATCGCCCGGCCGGCGGCCCCGGCCATGTACGCCGCACGCTCGCAGGCGACCTTGATGAAGCCGCCCGACAGCTCGTAGCGCTCGGCCAGGTCGTCGAAGTCGATGTCGTCGCCGCGCGCGATCTGCGGCAGCGTCCGCCGCCACAGCTCGGCCCGCATCTCGGGGCTGGGGAAGCTGAAGAACACGTCGTACGTGAAGCGCCGCTTGAACGCCTGATCGATCGCCGAGGTCAAGTTGGTCGTCAGGATCGCGAGCCCGCCGAACCGCTCGAGCCGCGCCAGCAGGTAGTTGGTCTCGAGGTTGGCGTAGCGATCGTTGCTGCTCTTGACGTCGGCGGTGCGCTTGCCGAACAGCGAGTCGGCCTCGTTGAACAGCAGCACGACGTGGCCGGGCTCGGCGGCGTCGAACACGTCCGACAGGTTCTTCTCGGTCTCGCCCAGCCACTTCGACACGACCTGCGACAGGTCGACCTCGTAGATGTCGAGGCCGAGCCGGCGGGCGATCACGGTCCCGGCCATGGTCTTGCCGACGCCGGGGTGGCCCGACAGCAGCACCGAGATGCCGTGGGCGCCGCGCAGGCCCCACTCGGCGCGGATCCGCCGGCGCTGGCGGACCGCGGCCTGGATCTCGATCAGCGCCTCGCGGACGTCGTCGTCGACGATCAGGTCCTCGAGCTCGTGCGGGGTGTCGAGCTTCTTGCCCATGCGCTGCAGGCGCTGGTGGAGCTGGCCGGCGACCGAGCGCTCGAGCGCGACCACGTCGGGCGGACCCTCGGACGCCATCCGACCGGCGAGCGCGGCCTGGGCCGCCGAGACGATCACGCCGCCGGGGATCGCGAACCGCCCGGCCAGGCTGGCGGCCTCCTCGGCCGGCAGGCTCGGCACCACCACCGTCCACATGCCGATGCGGACGTCGAGCGGCGGGACCTCGAGCGGGAGGTGGACCAGCGGGCGCTGGGTGATGCGCGGCATGCGCTCGCGGTTGACCGTGATCGCGAGCGGCCCGTCCCACTCGGCGAGCAGCGCGATGATGCACGGCGCCAGCTCGTCGCGCTCGAACTCGGTGGTGCCGATGTCGTCGACGTCGGCGAACACCGGCACCGCGCCGAGGATGATCAGCTCGCGGACCAGGGCCTTGATCACCAGCGAGTTCGCGCCCTCGCGCATCAGCCGGCGGCCGTCGATGAGCAGGATGCCGCGCCCGGCCTGACCGGCGGCGAGCTGCAGCAGCAGGCGCTTGCCGACCCCGCGCTGGCCCTGGATCGCGACGATGACCTCGGGGCTGCGCAGCGCCGCCGCCGCGGTCCGCAAGGTCGCCGCCGGGAACATGCCGTCGGCCCGCCCCGCCCGCCACTCGGCCAGCTCGGTCAGCTCGGGATCGAGGCTCACCGCACCGCCGTCGGCGAGCTGGACCAGGCGCGCGGCCGGCCGGATGCGCCGGAACAGCAGCGACTCGCTGGTCGCCTGCAGCTCGACCAGGCGGTACTGCACCAGCGGCGAGCCCGGCCCGAGATCGCGGGCCAGCAGCGAGCGCGCGTCGGGGGTGTCGTAGACCAGGTGGGCGAGCAGCCGGCCGTCGAGGCCGCGGCAGGTCGCATCGCGCGCGAGGTAGCGATAGGCGGTGACCAGATCGGGATCGACCTCGGGCCCGAGCGCGAACGCGAGCGACGCCCACTGCCGCGCGGTCAGCCCGAACAGCGCGCGGACGCGCAACAACGGCGGCATCTGCGCTGGCGGACCGCGCAGGGTCAGCTCGGTGCGAGCCTCGACCTGCTCGTGGTGCGCGAGCCAGCGCTCGAGCGCCCGCTCGGCGTCGCCGGTCTCGCCGGTCGCGACCCCGCTCCACTCGGCGGCGGCGGCGGCGAACAGCTCGCCGACCGTCTCCGGGCCGACCACCGGCATCGCCTCGACCGACTCGTCGGCACGCGCCGGACCGCGGCGGGCCCAGGCCAGCCGGATCTCGTACTCGACCCGGAGCCACACCCGCCGGAGCTCGTCGCGGAGATGATCCGCGGGGTCGCGGTAAGGCTCGGGCGAGGTCACGGCTTCGGCAGCGCGAGCGCGGTCGACGACGGGACCGCGCCCACCAACGTGATCATCGCCTCGGGGCCGTTGGTGGCGTGGGCGTCGGTGCCGGTGCCGGTGGCGTCGACGGTGGCGCCGTCGGCGAACAGGGGCTCGACGCCGAACCAGTCCTTGGCCGGCGCGCCGCCGATCGTGAGGTCGTCGGCGACCATGACGTCGAGGCCCGGCACCGGATCGGTCGCGCTCGACCGCCACCAGCCGACCTCGAGGTTGGTGATGCGGACCTTGGCGTGGCCGGCGAGCCGCAGCGCGTGGACGCCGGCGACCCCGCGGAAGGTGCCGAGCAGCGCCGGCGCGGTGCCGCGGACCTCGAGGCTGTCGACGCCACCGCCGTCGGTGTCGGGGTTGGGCGGGATCTGCTTGGCGATCGTGATCCAGCGCGGCGCGTCGCCGGCATTGGCGAGGGTGACGTCGACCACCAGCCGCTGCAGCGGCGGGCGCCCGGGCCGGGTGCCGGTGACAAGGGCCTCGACGGAGACGGGAGGGACGGGCGGGTTCGACATGGTGGTCCCCGAGGAGCCCGAGCCAGCCGGCGCGGAGCCCGAGCCGGTGGGCTGGTTGGCGTTCACCGGCGGGTTGGCCGGGCGCTCGCGCGCGGAGCCGTTGCAACCGCAGGCGACCAGCAGGAGCACAACGCACGCGCCGAGCGAAGAGCGGAGCATCGGCGGCAGTCTATCACCTGGCGCGACCGGCGACGGTCGACGGGGCGGCGCGCGTGACGAGCCCCGGGCGCCGACTCGATCAGCTACCGCGGAGCGCCTTGACCTTGGTCGCGTCGAGCTCCTGGCCCGCCTCGGCGAGGAAGCCGCCGTGGCGGCTGGTGCCGTCGATCGAGTAGGGCGGATCGTGGAGGATTTCGTCCTTGGTGTAGTGGTTCTTGAACTCGCCG
>JAYVSF010000906.1:0-16890 GCA_043775605.1 Myxococcales bacterium | reverse complement strand
CCTGATCTATGGGCTGATCGGCATGCTGGTCGGCCTGTGGCTGGCCATCCAGCTGGTCTATCCCAGCATGAACTTCGCGCCGTACTTCACGTTCGGGCGCATCCGGCCGCTGCACACCAACGCGGTCATCTTCGCGTTCGCCGGCAACGCCTTCTTCGCTGCGATCTACTACTCGAGCCAGCGCCTGCTGAAGGCGCGGATGTTCAGCGACACGCTGTCCAAGATCCACTTCTGGGGCTGGCAGACCATCATCGCGCTGGCCGCGATCACGCTGCCGCTCGGCATCACCTCCGGCAAGGAGTACGCCGAGCTCGAGTGGCCGATCGACATCATGATCGCCGTGATCTGGGTGACCTTCGCGGTCAACTTCTTCGGCACCCTGGCCCGCCGCCGCGAGCGCCACCTCTACGTCGCGATCTGGTTCTACATCGCGACCATCATCACCGTCGCGATCCTCCACATCTTCAACAGCCTCGCGATCCCGGCCAGCCTGACCAAGAGCTACTCGCTCTACGCCGGCGTCCAGGACGCGTTCATGCAGTGGTGGTACGGCCACAACGCGGTCGCGTTCTTCCTGACCACGCCGTTCCTCGGGCTCATGTACTACTTCCTGCCCAAGGCCGCCGAGCGCCCGGTCTTCAGCTACAAGCTATCGATCCTCCACTTCTGGAGCCTGGTCTTCATCTACATCTGGGCCGGGCCCCACCACCTGCACTACACCGCGCTGCCGTCGTGGGCCTCGACCCTCGGCATGGTGTTCTCGGTGATGCTGTGGATGCCGTCGTGGGGCGGCATGATCAACGGCCTGCTGACCCTGCGCGGCGCGTGGAACAAGGTCGCCGAGGAGCCGGTCCTCAAGTTCTTCGTCGTCGCGATCACCTTCTACGGCATGTCGACCTTCGAGGGCCCGATGCTCTCGATCAAGAGCGTCAACGCGCTGTCGCACTACACCAACTGGAACATCGCCCACGTCCACGGCGGCGCGCTCGGCTGGGTCGGCTTCATGAGCTTCGGCATGTTCTACTGGCTGGCGCCGCGGCTGTTCCAGGCCCCGCTGTACTCGAAGAAGCTGGCGACGACCCACTTCTGGGTCGCGACCATCGGCATCGTCCTCTACGTCGTGTCGATGTGGTCGGCCGGCATCACCGAGGGCCTGATGTGGCGCGCGTTCGACGAGACCGGCCGCCTGCAGTACCCGGACTTCCTCGAGACCAGCGCCCGCCTGGTGCCCATGTACTACGTCCGCATGCTCGGCGGCATGCTCTACATCACCGGCACGCTGCTCGCGATCTACAACTTCTTCATGACCTGGAAGTCGCGCCCGGCGACGTACGACGAGCCCGACCTCGAGGTCCCGGCCCCGACGTGGCGCGAGCCGAGCGGCGACGACCGCGCGCTGACGCCGGGCGTCCACTGGCACCGTCGGTGGGAGGGCCTGCCGCTGCTGTTCTCGGTGCTGGTCGGCGTCGCGGTCGTGGTCGCGTCGCTGTTCGAGATCCTGCCGACCTTCCTCATCGGCGACAACGTGCCCCGCATCGCGTCGGTGAAGCCGTACACCCCGCTCGAGCAGTACGGCCGCGACATCTACGTCCGCGAGGGTTGCTACAACTGCCACTCGCAGATGATCCGGCCGTTCGTCGACGAGACGGTGCGGTACGGCGAGTACTCGAAGCCGGGCGAGTTCATCTACGACCACCCGTTCCAGTGGGGCAGCCGGCGCATCGGCCCCGACCTGCAGCGCGAGGGCGGCCGGCGCACGAGCATGTGGCACTGGCGCCACTTCGAGGATCCGCGCGCGACCTCGAAGGGCTCGGTGATGCCGTCGTACCCGCACCTCTACAAGGACACCATCCCGTACGGCAAGATCCAGAGCCGCATCGACGCGCTGGCGATGATCGGCACGCCGTACAGCAAGGCCGCGCTCGACGACGCGCCCGGCCTGGCCCGCGCCCAGGCCAAGGTCGTCGCCGACGAACTCGTCGCCCAGGGCGGCCCGTCGGGCGTCGAGAACAAGGAGGTCATCGCGCTGATCGCCTACATCCAGCGGATGGGCACGGACATCAAGAAGGCCGCGCCAGCCGGCGCAGGAGGCAAGTGAGATGCGTCTGTCCGAGCTGATCTCGAACATGTCGCCGTCGCACCTGACCGAGGTCGCGATGGTGATCTTCCTGGTCGTGTTCGTGGCCCTCGGCCTGCGGGCCGTGCGCAAGAGCGCGCGACCGATCCACGACCACGCGGTCGGGCTGCCCCTGGCCGACGACGCCCCCACCTACGATCGCGCGCGAGTGCGGTCATGAGCGCGCCCGAGTCGACCACGCCGCCCGCCGCCGGCGATGAGCGGTTGATGCATCACGAGTACGACGGCATCCAGGAGTACGACAACCCCCTGCCGTTCTGGTGGTCGGGCATCTTCGCGCTCTGCACTGTCTACGCCGCCGTCTACCTGTACTGGTATCACGGCGGTGGTCCGGGCAAGTCGATGCACCAAGAGTACGCCGCCGAGCTCAAGACCTGGAAGGAGCTGCGGGCGCGGGCCCCGGTCGAGGAGATCACGGTCGACGAGGACACCCTGGCCGGCCTGGCCCAGGACCCGGGCTCGCTCGCGCGCGGCCGCGCGGTGTTCGTCAAGAACTGCGTGAGCTGCCACCTCGACGATGGCCGCGGCCAGATCGGCCCCAACCTCACCGACCTCTTCCAGATCCACGGCAGCGCCCGGACGGACCTGTACCAGACGATCTACAACGGCGTTCCCGACAAGGGCATGCTGACCTGGAACGGCGTGCTGACCCAGGACGAAATGATGGCGGTCGCGGCCTACGTCGGCACGCTGCGCGGCAAGCAGCTCGCGGGCAAGCCCTCCGAGGGCGCCCCGGTCGAACCGTTCCGCTGACCGCTGGTACCAACCGTCAAGCTGTCTCTCGACGAACGCGCGGCGTCCGCCGCACCGAGGAGTCGTGTCATGTCGGCCGCGAGCGTGCCCGAGCGGGTCCTGTCCACCCTCAACCCCGACGGCACCCGGTTCAAGATCTACCCGAAGACCGCGCCCGGCCGCTTCTACCGCGCGCGGGCGGTGGTCGGGTACGGGCTGATCGCGCTGTTCGTCCTGTTGCCGTACGTCCACATCGGCGGCAAGCCGGCGATCCTCCTCGATCTGCTCACGCGCCAGTTCACGTTCTTCGGCGCGACCTTCCGCCCGTCGGACGGCTTCATCCTGATGCTGTTCGGCCTGACGATCGTGCTGACGGTGTTCCTGGTCACCGCGCTGGCCGGGCGGGTGTGGTGCGGCTGGGGCTGTCCCCAGACCGTGTACCTCGAGTGGGTGTTTCGGCCGATCGAGCGGCTGTTCGAGGGCAGCGCGTCGGACTCGCGCAAGCTCGATCAGCAGCGCGGGGTGCCCTGGCGCCGGCTCGGCAAGTGGGCCGTGTACGTCGTGCTGTCCTTCCTGCTGGCCCACACGTTCCTGTCGTACTTCGTCAGCACGACGACGGTGTGGAGCTGGGTCCAGGGCTCGCCGGCCGCCCACCCGGTCGGCTTCAGCGTCGTGATGGGCGTGACCGGGCTCATGTTCTTCGACTTCGCCTACTTTCGCGAGCAGGCCTGCATCATCGCCTGCCCGTACGGCCGCCTGCAGAGCGTGCTGCTCGACGAGCAGTCGTTGATCATCGGCTACGACACCGCCCGCGGTGAGCCGCGCGGCAAGGCCAAGGGCGGCAAGAAGGGCAGGAGCCTGCCCGTGATCACCGACGCGACGGCCGAGGCGGCGCGGGTCGGCGATTGCGTCGACTGCAACGCCTGTGTCGCGACCTGTCCGACGGGCATCGACATCCGCAAGGGCCTGCAGATGGAGTGCATCGGCTGCGCCCAGTGCATCGACGCCTGCGACTCGATCATGGGCAAGCTCGGCCGCGATCCCGGCCTCATCCGCTACACCTCGAAGGCCCAGCTCGCTGGCGGCGAGCGCCACCTGCTGCGGCCGCGAACGCTGATCTACCCGGTGCTGCTCGGCGTGGTGTTCGTGCTGTTCCTGTCGCAGCTCCGCAGCCGCACCGAGGCCGACGTCTGGGTGCTGCGGCAAGAGGGTGCGCCGTTCACCGAGCTGCCCGACGGCTCGGTGTCGACCCCGGTCCGGATCAAGATCGAGAACCGCAGCAATGAGACGCGGACCTACTCGATCGCGGTGCGCGACCTGGCCGAAGCCAAGGTCGTCATGCCGCGGTCGAGCTACCAGCTCGCGCCCGGCAAGCCGACGGTGCTGCCGATCTTCATCGAGTCGCCGGTCGCGTCGTTCCACCACGGGCGCCGCAACGCGACGGTCGAGGTGACGGACGATCACGGCTGGCACAAGAGCCTGGCGATCACGGTGCTGGGGCCCGAGCACGGGCGGGCCGACGGCGACGGCGAGAACCACGACGACCGCCACGGCGGGGACGAGGGAGAGCATCGATGAGCGCACGCACGCGATGGGTGGCGATCATCGTCGGGCTCCTGGCCGGCAACGCGGTCGCGACCGGTGTGCTGATCGGCCTGTCGAGCGGCCAGACCAGCCACCGGGTGCTGCCCGACTACTACCAGCGGGCCGCGACCTGGGACACCACGATGGCCGAGGCCCAGGCCAGCGTCGAGCTCGGCTGGCGCGCGGACCTGGTCGCCGACGGCCGCGAGCTGACCCTGACCGTGGTCGACCAAGCCGGAGCGCCGGTGGCCGACGCCGCGGTCGAACTGGTGGCGGTGCCGCGCGGGCGGGTCGACGCCACGGTGGCGGTCGCCGCGGTCGCGATCGCGCCGGGCGTGTACCGGGTCGCGCTGACCGGCCAGCGCGGCGGGCTTCACGACGTCGCGGTGCGGGTGGTGCGCGGCAAGCAGCGCTTCGTCGCCGATCGCCTGGTCGATCTCGGCGCGCCCGCAGGTGCGCACACGTGATCGCGGTGCTCGGCTCGGTGGTCGTCGCCAGCGCGCTGGGCAGCCTGCACTGCGCCGCCATGTGCGGCCCGCTGACCAGCCTGTACCTGGAGCCGGCGACGCTGCGCCCGGGCAGCGCGAGCGCGCGGGTGCGCTGGACCGCGCCCCTGGCCCACAACCTCGGCCGGCTGGTCGCCTACGCGACGCTCGGCGCGCTCGCCGGCGGCCTGGGCAGCGCCATCGATCTGGCTGGGCGCGCGGCCTCGGTCCAGCGCGCGGCGATGATCCTTGCAGCCGGCGCGATCGTCGCGTGGGGCACGCTGGCGCTGGCGTCGGCGCTGGGGCTGCCGGTGCCGAGTCTGGCGCCGCGGACCTGGAACCGCGCGCTGGTGACGATCCGGCGACGGCGGCCGGTGGTGCGGGCGGCGCTGATCGGCCTCTTGAGCGCGGCGCTGCCGTGCGGCTGGCTGTGGGCGTTCGTGATGGTGGCGGCCGGCACCGGCGGCGTGGCCAGCGGCGTGGCGGTGATGGCCGCGTTCTGGCTGGGCACGGTGCCGATGATGATGGGCATCGGCACGATCGCGCAGCCGCTGATCCGGCGGCTGGGCGCGCGGCTGCCGCTGGTGACCGCGGTGGCGCTGATCGTGGTCGGCGTGGTCGCGCTCGCGGCGCGGACGCCGATGCTCGGGGTGCGGCCGGCGACGTCGGCGACCCCGGGCGCGATCCCGACCGAGCCGGCCTGCCACGGTGGCGGAGCGGTCGCGCCGTGAGCACGAACCCGACCGCGGCGCGCTACCCGGCGCTGGTCCCGGCCGCGCGCGCGACGGCATGCGCTCACTGCGGGCTGCCGGTGCCCGCCGGCCGGATCGTCGATGGCGCCGGGCTGCAGTACTGCTGCGCCGGCTGCGAGGTCGTCCACGCGGCGCTCGCCGAGCACGGCCTCGACGCCTACTACAAGCTGGCCGGCGACGACGTCGGGCCGGCCCGCACGACGGGCAAGAGCTACGCCGAGCTCGACGATCCGGCGTTCCACGGCCTGCACGTGCGGACCCGCGCCGACGGCCTGGCCGAGACCGCGCTCTACCTCGAGGAGGTCCGCTGCACCGCGTGCGTGTGGCTGGTCGAGCGCACGCCCACGCTGTTGCCGGGCGTGATCGAGCTACGCCTCGACTTCGGCCGGGCTCGGGCCGACGTCGTGTTCGATCCCGCGGCCGTCAAGCTCTCGGCGATCGCCGGGCTGCTCGACCGGCTCGGCCATCCGGTGCACCCGTACCGCGGCCTCGATCGCGACGCCGCGCGACGCCGCGAGGACCGCGCGCTGCTGCTCAAGATCGGCGTCGCCGGCGCCGCCTCCGGCAACATCATGTTGCTGGCGATCGCGCTGTACGCCGGCCTGATCGGCGGCATGGGCACGCGCGACGCCGCGTTCTTTCGCTGGACGTCGATGATCGTCGCGCTACCGGCGCTGTCGTTCGCAGCGACGCCGTTCTTCCGCGGCGCGCTCGGGGCGCTGCGCTCGGGCCGGCTCCACCTCGACCTGCCGATCGCGATCGGCATCGTGGCCGGCCTCGGCTGGGGCGCGGCCAACACCGTGCGCGGCGTCGGTGAGATCTACTTCGACTCGCTGGGCATGCTGGTGTTCCTGCTGCTGGTCGGGCGCTGGGTCCAGAGCCGGCAGCACCGGCGGGCGGTCGCCTCGGCGGAGCTCCTGTACGCGCTGACGCCGCGGGTGACCCGGCGGTTCGATCCGGTCGGGCCCGACGCCGGCGACGGCGCGGTCGCGGTCGCCCGCGAGGTCCCGCTCGAGGCGGTGACGGTCGGCGATCGAGTCGAGATCCGGGCCGGCGACACGGTGCCGGTCGACGGCGTGGTCGTGCGCGGCCGCTCGGCGGTCGACGCCGGCCTGCTGACCGGCGAGTCACGGCCGGTCGACGTCGAGCCCGGCGCGCGGGTCCACGCCGGCACCGTCAACCTCGCCAGCGTGCTCGAGGTCGTGGCCCAGGCCACCGGCGAGGCGACCCGGGTCGGCCAGCTGGTCGCCCGCATCGAGGACGAGGCCCGCCGGCGCGCCCCGATCCAGCGCTTCGTCGACGCCGTCGCCGGCCGGTTCGTCGCGGTCATCCTGGTCATCGCCGCGGCCACGCTGATCGCGTGGACGGCGATCGGGTCGCTCGGCGTCGGCCTCGAGCGCTCGATGGCGCTGCTGATCGTCACCTGCCCGTGCGCGCTGGCCCTGGCCACGCCGCTGGCGATGACCATCGCGCTCGGCCGCGCGGCCGGACGTGGCCTGCTGATCAAGGGCGGCGACGCGCTCGAGCGCCTGGCCCGGCCCGGCCGCCTGTTCCTCGACAAGACCGGCACCCTCACCGACGGCGCGCTGCGGCTGGTCGCCTGGGACGGCGACCGTTCCGCGCGACGGCTGGCCGCCGCGCTCGAGGCCGGCAGCGCCCACCCTCTGGCTCGTGCGCTGTGCGCGGCCATCGCCACCGACGACGTCGTCGACGGCGCTGCGCTCCCGACCACGGACGAGCTCGCCGAGGAACTCGGCCACGGGGTGCGCGGTCGCATCGACGGTCACGCGGTCGCGGTCGGCTCACCGCGCTGGGTCGCCAGTCTCGCCACCGTGCCGGCAGCCCTCGCCGCCGCGATCGATCGCGCGGCCGCCGCCGGCGAGACCCCGGTCGCGGTCGCCGTCGACGGCGCGGTGGTCGCGGTCGCCCGCTTCGCCGATCGAGTCCGGCCCGACGCCGCCGCGGCGATCACCCGCCTGCGCGCCGCTGGCTGGCAGGTCGAGCTGCTCAGCGGCGACGATCCCCGCATCGTCCTCCGGGTCGGCGAGTCGCTCGGACTCGCCCCCGAGGCCTGCCACGGCGGCATCACGCCCGAGGGCAAGCTGGCCAGGGTCCGCGCCGCGCGCGAGCAGGGCCCGGTGGTCATGGTCGGCGACGGCGTCAACGACGCAGCCGCGCTCGCTGCCGCGACCTGCGGGATCGCGGTCCACGGCAGCGCCGAGGCCGCGGTCGACGCCGCCGACGTCTTCGTCCGCCGGCCCGGCCTCGCGCCGCTGGTCGAGCTGTTCGCCGGCGCCCAGGCCACGCTCGCGGTCATCCGCCGCAACCTCAAGGTCTCGCTGGCCTACAATCTCACCGGCGGCACGCTGGCCGTGCTCGGCCTCATCCACCCGCTCATCGCCGCCGTCATGATGCCGGCCAGCTCGCTGTCGGTCCTGTTCAGCTCGTCCCGTTCGCGCGGCTTCCGTCCGCCACCTCCGGAGGTCTGAGATGGTCGCGCTCTACTTCATCCTGCCCCTCGCCCTGATCGTCGCTGGCGGCGCCGTCCTTGCCTTCGCCTGGTCGGTCAAGAACGGCCAGCTCGACGATCTCGAGACCCCGCCCCGCCGCATGCTCCTCGACGACGATCACAAGCCCTGATGGCAGTCAGGCGCCCTACGCGCGGGGGGCAGATCCCTCATGCGTTCTTGACTCGGTCGGACCCCGGGATCATCCTGACGAACGATGCTGCCTGACGTGGAGCGCTTGGTCAGGGACAAGGGGGCGGAGCTCATCCTCGGCATCGTCGCACCCGTTGGAGCTGACCTCGACGGCTTCGTCCGCGTCTTGGAGGATCAGCTACAACACTACCGTTACTCATCAAAGATCATTCGCGTTAGCAGCCTGCTCAAGGCCGTGAACGGCGCGGAAGACGGGTTCACCGAGCCGACGACCTCGGCGGAGTACGAACGCCTGACCCGCCACATGAACGCCGGCAACGACCTGCGCAAACGATCGATACGACGCTCTACTGTACGACCTTTCCGTGCCACAACTGCGCGAAGCACATCGTCGCGTCCGGAGTCCGTCGCCTCGTCTACGTCGAACCGTACCCGAAGAGCCTGGCGAAGGATCTGCACGGCGACGCGCTCGCTATGCGAGACGGCGGGGACTCACCACCATCGAAGCAGGTCGTCTTCGAACCGTTCCTCGGCGTAGGTCCCCGACGATTCCTCGACCTGTTCTCGATGCGCATCGGCGACGGCTACCCGCTGAAGCGCAAGCAGAGTGGCGCCGTGGTGGCCTGGAACAAGGACTCCGCTGCCGTACGGGTCCCGATGTTACCAACGTCGTATCTCGACCGCGAGGAGCAGCTCGCACGCCTCGTTCCGTCGCTCCTGAATCCGGAGAGCCCCCAGTGAAGCCGAACATCAAGCTCGACGATCCCGATGTCCGCCGTGTGTGGAACAACTGCGTTCGCGCACGCGCAGACGTGGAACAATGGCCGGCCTGGAAGCGCAGCGAGGACGTGGTTGGCGAGCGTCAGCCGCTGCCGGCAGCGCCGGCTACCAAGCCAACACCCTGACGAGTCGCGAGTCCGGCATGGCCAGCGCCCGCATCCTCGAGATCACCGACGACAGCTTCGAACGCCAGGTGCTGCGGTCCGAGCTGCCGGTGCTGCTCGAGTTCGGTGCGGTCTGGTGCGGCCCGTGCAAGCAGACCGCGCCGATCCTCGACGAGCTCGCCGAGGCCCACGGCGCCACGCTCGTGGTCGGCAAGGTCGACGTCGATCGCGACCCGATCGTGACGTACTCGCTCGGGGTGACGTCGGTGCCCGCGCAGTTCCTGTTCAAGGGCGGCAAGCGGGTGTGGAGCCACGTCGGCGCGCTCACCCGCGCCGAGTTCGAGAGCGCGGTCAGCCCGCACCTGTGACCTGCGCCCACCTCTACACGCTCGCGGCCGGCCTCGAGCAGGCCTTCACCGTCGACGCCTCGCGCGTGACCTTCGGTCGTGGCGCGCTGACCGAGGTCGGCGACCGCATCCGCGCGCTCGGCGCCCGACGGGTCGCGCTGTTCACCGATCGCCGCCTGCGGACCCTGCCGTGGTGCACCGACGTCGACGACGCCTTGCGCGCCGCGGGCTGCGATGTCGCGGTGTTCGACGAGGTCGCGATCGAGCCGACCGACGTCTCGCTCGACCTCGCGGTGCGCTTCGCCCGTGACGCCCGCGCCGACGGCTACGTCTCCGTCGGCGGCGGCTCGGTGATCGACACCTGCAAGGTCGCCGACCTGCTCGCCACCCACCCCGGCTCGCTGCTCGACTACACCAGCCTGCCGCTCGGCGGCGGCCGCGCGATACCCGGGCCGCTCGCACCCCACGTCGCGTGCCCGACGACGTCCGGGACCGGTAGCGAGGTCACCGGCATCGCGATCTACGATCTGCTCGCGAGCCACGCCAAGACCGGCATCGCGTCGCCGCGGCTGCGACCGAGCGAGGCCGTGGTCGATCCCCGCTGCGCCGCGACCCTGCCGGCGACGGTGGTGGCGGCCAGCGGCCTCGACGTCCTGTGCCACGCGCTCGAGTCGTACACCGCCCGGCCGTTCACCCGCCGCGCGCCGCCGCCGTCGCCGACCGCGCGACCGATGAGCCAGGGCGCCAACCCGTGGAGCGACCTCGGCTGTCGCGAGGCCCTGCGCCTGCTCGGCGTCTACCTGGTGCGCGCGGTCACCGATGCCAGCGACGCGGTCGCGCGCGAGCAGCTCATGTGGGCGGCCACCCTCGCCGGCATCGCGTTCGGCAACGCCGGCGTCCACGCGCCACACGCGATGGCCTACGCTGTCGCCGGCCGGGTCCGCGACTACCGCGCGCCCGGCTATCCGCCCGAGACGCCGCTGGTGCCGCACGGCTTCGCGGTCGCGATCAACGCGCCGGCGGTGTTCCGCGCGTTCGCCGCCACCGCGCCGGCCCGCCACCTCGAGGCCGCCGCGCTGCTCGGCGCCGACATCACCGGTGCCACCGACGCCGACGCCGGTGAGCGGGTCGCGGCCGCGGTCACCGCGCTCATGCGCGCGGTCGCCACGCCCAACGGCCTCCACGGCGTCGGCTACACCGCGGCCGACATCCCCGCGCTGGTCGACGGCGCCGCGCCGCAGCGCCGCCTCCTCGACAACGCGCCGGTCGCGGTCACCGCGGCCACTCTCGACGCGCTGTTCCACGACGCCCTGACCTGCTGGTGACCATGGCCGCTCCTCGTCCGTCCGCCGCCGCCTACCGCCACTTCACCGCCATCACCACCCGGTGGATGGACAACGACGTCTACGGCCACGTCAACAACGTCACCTACTACAGCTACTTCGACACCGCCGCCAACGCCTACCTCATCGCCCACGGCCTTGACGTCCACGCCGCGCCGGTCATCGCCCTGGTCGTCGAGTCCGCCTGCCAGTTCCACGCACCGGTCGCCTACCCGACGCCGCTGCGCGCCGGCCTGCGCGTCGATCGCCTCGGCCTGCGCTCGGTCACCTACGGCCTCGCGATCTTCACCGCCACCGGCGCCATCACTGACGACGCCGCCGTCGCCCACGGCCACGTCGTCCACGTCTTCGTCGATCGAATCACCCGCACCCCCGCCCCGATCCCCGCCCTCCTGCGCGCCGCTCTCGAGCGCCTGCTGGTCCCCTGACGGCCTCGGTCCTCTTCCGTCGAGCTTGCGCCGATGCCGCACGTGGCGTAGCGGTCCGCGGTCAGTAGCGCGGGGCGGGCTCGCGGCGAACCGTGGCGAGGTCGACCGTGCCGTCGGCGGTGACACCGTCCTCATCGACGCGATACCAGCCGCCGACGCCGGCCTCGAGGTCGACGTCGAGGAAGCCGGGCTCGTCGGCCCGGGCGAGGGTGCCAGGGTTGAGCACCAGCAGGTCCTCGAAGCGGCGGACCATGCGCCGATGGGTGTGGCCACCGACGTAGAGGTCAGCGGTGCGATCGGTGGTCAGCTCCCAGAGCGCGAAGTTGTTGTCGAGAGCGTAGCCGGTGTCGTCGGGGCCGAGCTTGGTGAGGTCGTGCTCGCCGACGCCGTGGCCGAGCAGGAGCCGTCCAGCGATGGTGTCGAGCAGGCGGGTCGCCGGCAGGGCGGCCAGCCAGTCCCACGCCCACGCCGGCGCATCGTACGGCGCGAAGGGCGTCCCCGCGAGCTGCCAGCGGTCGTGGTTGCCGCGCACGGTCACCACCTCGTGATCGCGCAAGAGCGCGATGCACCGGGTCGCATCCTCGGGGCCGTCCACGATGTCGCCGACGCACAGGACCGCGTCGGGCCGCGTCCGCTCGATGTGGCCGAGGACCTGGGCGAGCCGGGTCGCCTCGGTGTGGACGTCGCCGATCAGGACCAGTCGTCGAAGCACACCCACTCGGTAGCACGCCGTGCACCACCGGCCACCTGGGGGAGCCGAGGGCTCAGCGCCGCGGCACCACCGACGACAGCTCGCCGATGGGGACGACCTCGACCCGCTCGTGGAGCCGGTAGCGATGGGGGCCAGGGTACACCACGTAGAGCGCCGCCAGCCCGAGATCGACGAGGGCGACGTGCATCGACTTCGTCATCGTCGGCGCGTCACCCCACTTGGCCTCGAAGCCGACCAGGCGTTCACCGCGTCGCCAGACGAAGTCGACCTCGGCGCCGGCGTGCGTGGACCAGAAGAACAGCTCGCGGTCCGACACCCGTCCGAGCAGCTCCTCCAGGACCAGCCCCTCCCAGCTCGCCCCCAGGACCGGATGGCCCTCGGCCTCGGCGAACCGATGGATCCCGAGGAGCGCGTGGACCAGGCCCGAGTCGCGGAGATAGACCTTCGGCGACTTGACGAGCCGCTTCTCGACGTTGGGCAGCCACGGCGGGAGCTGACGGACGACCAGCGCGCCCGTCAGGAGATCGAGGTGTCGCTTGACCGTCGGGTACGATTCGCCGAGGGCCGACGCCAGGGCGGCACCGTTCCACAACTGGCCGTGACGATGGGCGAGCATGGTCCACAGCCGCCGCAGGTTGACCGGCGACTGGACGCGCTCGCCGAGCGATGGCAGGTCGCGCTCGACGAAGGTGCGGATGAAGTCCTCACGCCATCCGTAGCTGGCGAGGTCGCTCGCCGCCAGGTACGAGCGCGGGAAGCCACCACGCAGCAACCGTCGACGCAGATACGCCACGCCGACCTCGGCCAGCGAGAAGCCGGGAAGCTCGGCGAAGCGGATCCGGCCGGCCAGGGTCTCGGACGACTGACGCAGCATCTCCGGGGAGGCGCTGCCGAGGACGAGGAAGCGGGCGGGCAGCGGGCGGCGATCGGCCAGCACCCGCAGCACGGTGAACAGCTCGGGCGCGCGCTGCACCTCGTCGATCACGACCAGCCCCCGCAGCCCTTCGAGCGCGGTCATCGGCTGGGCGAGGCGCTGCGCGTCGCGGGGATCCTCGAGGTCGAATCGCTCACCACGACCGGCCGCTGCGAGGACCTGGCGAGCGAGGGTGGTCTTGCCCGACTGCCGGGGTCCGAGCAAGGCGACGACGGGGCTGGCCTTGAGCAAGGTCCGGATCCGGGCCGCGAGCTCGGCTCGGGGGAGCATCTTCATATCCTTGAAAATCTATATCATTACCTGTAGATTTTCAAGGATGACGTGAGCGGCACGGGCAGCGTGCCCGTCCGGCCACGTGGCCGCGAGCGCCGATCAGGGGTGGCTGGGCAGCGCGACCGTGAACTCGGTACCCTCGTCGACCCGGACCGAGATCGTGCCGCCGTGCAGCGCGACCAGGCTGTGGACGATCGCCATGCCCATGCCGGTGCCGCCCTCCTTGGTCGAGAAGAACGGCTCGTAGATCCGGGGCAGGACCTCGGGCGGGATGCCGGGGCCATGGTCGCGGATCGTGATCGCGGCGCCATCGACGACGCGCTCGACCCGGACCTCGATGACCTGGTCGCGGGTGCTGGCCTCGACCGCGTTGCGGATCAGGTTCTGCACGACCTGGTGGACCTTGCCGGCGTCGACCTCGAGCTCGATCGGCGAGTCCTCGACCTCGAGGCCGGACGCGACCACGAAGGTCACGCCGCGGGCCAGCGCCGACGGCCGCTCGAGCTCGAGCACGTGCTGGACGATGGCGCGCAGGTCGTGGCTGCTGGTCGATAGCTGGGTCGGGCGCGCGAACGACAGGAACTCGTTGAGCAGCCCGGTCAGCCGGCCGATCTCCTGGCTGACCAGCTCCGTCGACTCCAGCAGCCGCGGCTCGGCCTGGTTGCGCCGCAGCCGGCGCTCGAGCAGCTCGAGCTGCAACTTGGCGGCGTTGAGCGGGTTGCGGACCTCGTGGGCCAGGCCGGCCGACAGGGTCTGCATCGCGGTGATCCGCTCGGTCTGGGCGCTGCGCTCGCGCCGGACCAGCCGCTCCTCGGCCTCGAGCTGGTAGTGGCGCAGCATGATCGCCAGCTCGAGATCGAGCAGCTTGTCGACGGCGTCGTGGGTTGCGCGCCGGCGATCGTCCGCGACCCGGACGTTGACCCGGTGGTGCAAGTCCGAGCGCAGCACGTTCATGCCGGTGAACATGTACTGCTGGGGCAGGCCGATCGCGACGTGGCGCCGGCCGATGCGCGAGCGCCGCTCGTAGTACAGCTCGTCGTGGGGTCCGAGCAGGCCGGCGGTCAGCCAGTCGACCAGCGTGCCCTTGAGCCGGGCGACCTGGGGCGGCCCCTCGGTGACCACCTTGGCCGCGCCCGGGTGGCGCACGACCACCTCGTAGAAGTGGTCGGCGATCGCCTCGAAGTCGGCGCTGACCAGCGGATGGAGGTCGCGCAGCGCGCGCTCGTCGCCGGGCCCGAACTCGACATACCGCTTCATGTCGTCGAGATACGCCGCGCCGGTGACGGCCTCGGCGGGCGGCGAACGTGGGGGGACCATGAACGGTTGCGACCAGGGAGGACGGCGGTGTTCGCTCACGTGGTCATGGGCCGATCAGGGCTTGCGCATCACCGCCGCTACGTCGGAGCGGGGCGCGGCGTTGTACTCGTGCAGGCGATACTGGACGGTGCGGACGCTGATGCCGAGCGTCTCGGCCGCCTTCGAGGTCGAGCCGCCGGTGGCGCGCAGGGTCTCGAGGATGGCGAAGCGCTCGATCTCGGCCAGGGTCGAGCCCGGGATCGGTGGGGCGCCGCCGTCGGCGCGTTGCGACGGCCGGACCGAGGCCGGCAGGTGGCGCGGCTCGATCAGCGGGCCGGGCGCCATCACCACCGCGCGCTCGATCGCGTTCTCGAGCTCGCGGACGTTGCCCGGCCAGTCGTAGGCGATCAGCAGGTCGACCGCCTCGGGCGACAGGCCGTCGATCGGCCGGCCGTTGTCCTTGGCGTAGCGATCGATGAAGAACTTGGCCAGGCTGGGGATGTCGCTGCGGCGGTCGCGCAGCGGCGGCAGCTCGACCGCGACCACGTTGAGCCGGTAGAACAGATCCTCGCGGAAGCGGCCGTGGGCGACCTCCTCGCCGAGGTTGCGGTTGGTCGCGGCGATCACCCGGACGTCGACCCGGATGGTCTGGCCGCTGCCGACCCGCTCGAACTCGTGCTCCTGCAGGAAGCGCAGGAGCTTGACCTGCAGCCCCGGCGAGATCTCGCCGATCTCGTCGAGGAACAGGGTGCCGCCGTCGGCGAGCTGGAACCGACCGTCGCGGCGCGCGACCGCGCCGGTGAACGCGCCGCGCTCGTGCCCGAACAGCTCGCTCTCGAGCAGGGTCTCGGCCAGCGCCGCGCAGTGCAGCTTGACGAACGGGCCGCTGGCCCGGTTGGAGCGCTGGTGGATCGCCGCGGCGATCAGCTCCTTGCCGGTGCCGGACTCGCCGGTGATGAGCACGGTGGCCTTCGACGGCGCGACCTGATCGACGATCTCGAACACCCGGTGCATGACCGGGCTCGAGCCGACGATGTTGCGGGGCGCGAGCTTGTCGCGCAGGCGCAGGCGCAGGCGGCGGGCCTCGGCCTTGAGGGCCTGGGTCTCGAGCACGCGGTCGACCACCACCAGCAGCTCTTCGAAGTTGAGCGGCTTGGTGAGGTACTCGACCGCGCCCGCGCGCATCGCCTCCACTGCCGACTGGACGGCGCCGAACGCGGTCATCACCACGACCGCCGCCGGGTCCTCCATCGCGTGGATCTTCTTGACCAGCTCGATGCCGTCCATGCCGGGCATCTTGAGATCGGTCAGGACCACGTGCGGCGAGAACACCTCGTACTTGCCGAGCGCCTTGAAGGCGTCGGCAGCGGTTTCCACCTCGAAGCCTTCGTCGCGCAAGAGCTCTGCGAGCGCAGTGCGCGCGTTCACTTCGTCGTCGACAACCAGGATGCGACCTTGGCGAGCCACGTGTTTACCTCGTGCGCGAGTAGTCTGCGAGCCTCATGCCAGCGCCAGGATAGCCCTGAGGCCCTGCAAACGCGCAGTTCCTGCGCCCAGCCGCCCAGGCCGCGCATGACTCGCACGAGCCGGCAGCGTCAGGGCGCCTCGAAACATCCCGTCTAAGTGCAGATTAACAGCCGGCTTGCACGAGGGCGGCCCGGACCATGTCCGCGAGGCGCTCGCAGTCTGCCGAAACCTGCGCGGTGCGCAGCGGGTCGTGGGTGGTCGCAACCTCGGCGGCGCCCCGCATCACGGCCTCGATGGCCTGACGGACCGCGAGCTGATCGAAGGGCGACAGGCGATCGCAGGCGAGCAGCACCTCGAGGACGGGGCCCAGGCGCCGGCAACTGTCGCCCAGGCCGGTGTCGGCGCGGCCCGGCCGGCGGCTGGCGGGGTACAGCGTGCCCTGGATCAGCCGGGCCTCGTCGCGCTGGGCCGGGTCCAGCCGGCGCGCGCACACCCGTTGCTCGGCGGGATCGCGGGCCAGGGCGAAGCAGCGGACCACCGCCGGCCGCCAGCTCGAGCTGCGGCAGGCCTGGACGAAGCGCGGCTCGAGCTCGGGCGCGCCCCCGGCCTGCGCGGGCGCCGCGGTGCGCAGGCCGCGCACGATGCTGGCCGCGGCATCGACGCAGCTCGAGCGGGGCGCCACGGGTCGCGGCCCACCGCCGCAGCCCGCCAGCAACCCGATCAGCGCGAGCGCCGCCCTCATCACCAACCCTAGCGCGAGAGGTACTTCTCGAACGCCTTGAAGTCGTAGTCGCGGCCAAGAAAGTCCCGGACGAGCACGGCCGCGTCCTTGCCGCCGCCCGGCACCAGGATCTTG
>JAYVSF010000905.1:0-5651 GCA_043775605.1 Myxococcales bacterium | reverse complement strand
CATCGATCTCGGCACCACCAACTCCTGCGTCGCCATCGTGGAGGAGGGGTCGCCGGTGGTCATCCCCAATCGGGGTGGCTACAAGACCACCCCGTCCATGGTGGCGATCGCCGAGAACGGCAAGCGGTTGGTGGGTCACATCGCCAAGCGCCAGGCGATCACCAACGCCGAGAACACGGTCTACGCCGCCAAGCGGCTGATCGGGCGCAAGTGGGGCTCGGCCGCGGTCCGGCAATCGCTGGAGACCGCGCCCTACCGGATCGTCGAGGGCCCCCACGACGACGTCCGCATCATGCTGAGGGATCAGGTCTTCTCGGTGCCCGAGATCTCGGCCTACGTCCTCCAGGAGATGAAGATCATCACCGAGGAGTACCTGGGCGAAGAGGTCCAGAAGGCGGTGGTCACCGTCCCGGCCTACTTCAACGACGCCCAGCGTCAGGCGACCAAGGACGCCGGCCGGGTCGCCGGGCTCGACGTCATTCGCATCATCAACGAGCCGACCGCGGCCGCCCTGGCCTACGGCTTCGGCAAGAACCTCGAGCGCAAGATCGCGGTCTACGACCTCGGCGGCGGCACCTTCGACATCTCGATCCTCGAGATCGGCAACGGCGTGTTCGAGGTCATCTCGACCGCCGGTGACACCTTCCTCGGCGGCGAGGACTTCGATCGCCGGATCATCGACTGGCTGGTCGCCGGGTTCCAGCGCGAGCACAAGATCGACCTGCGCAAGGACAAGATGGCCTTGCAGCGGTTGAAGGACGTGGCCGAGAAGGCCAAGTGCGAGCTGTCGACGGTGCGCGACACCGAGATCAACCTGCCGTTCATCATCTCGACCGGGCGCAACGAGGCCCTGCACCTGCAGACCACGCTGACCCGCGACAAGCTCGAGGAGCTGACCGCCGATCTCATCGATCGCACGGTCGACATCTGCGCCCGGACCCTCGAAGAGGCCGAGTTGCAGCGCACCGACCTCGAGGAGGTGATCCTGGTCGGCGGCATGACCCGCATGCCGCTGGTCCAGCAGCGGGTCGCCGAGTTCTTCGGCCTCGAGCCGTGCAAGGGCGTCCACCCCGACGAGGTGGTCGCGCTCGGCGCCGCCATCCAGGCCGCGGCGTTGCTCGACGACAAGCACGACGTCCTGCTGCTCGACGTCACCCCCCACTCGCTGGGGATCATGATCGTCGGCGGCTACTTCCACAAGCTCATCGAGCAGAACACCACGGTGCCGACCTCGCGGTCGCACGTCTTCACCACCGTCAAGGACGGTCAGACCTCGGTGAAGATCCTGGTGCTCCAGGGCGAGAGCGATCGGGCCGAGGAGAACGAGCTGCTCGGCGAGTTCGTGCTGACCGGCCTGCGCCGGGCGGCGCGCGGCGAGGTCGAGATCGAGGTCACCTTCCACATCAGCGCCGACGGCATCGTCAGCGTCACCGCCCGCGATCTCGAGACCGGGCTCGAGCAGTCGATCACGGTCACCGCCACCAGCGGCCTGACCGAGGACGAGCTCAAGAAGATGATCGACGCCAACAAGGACTACATGGTCGAGGTCCGCAGCGGCCAGGAGTTCGACCGCGCCCGCCACGCGGCCGAGCGGCTGCTCGACGAGGTCGAGACCCTGTTCCCGCGGGTTTCGGACGCGATCAGCGGCTCGGATTTCGGCAAGGACGCGGTCAAGAAGGCCCGGGGCGTGATCGAGCGGGTGCGGGCCACGATCGCCAGCAAGGACCTGGCCGGCCTCACCGACTCGACCGAGGCGCTGACCCGGACGCTCAACATGTTCCGTGGCGTGGTGTCCAAGACCGGTGGTTAGGCGGAGGCACCGATGACCACAGGCGACTTCCGCCAGAAGGGCTACGCGATCCAGGTGCTGCTCGAGCGAGGGCTCGAGCGCTATCGCACCGGCGCGACGAACCTCGCCTTGAACCTGTGGGACGAGGCGCTGCAGATCGATCCCGACGAGCCGCGCGCGCTGACCTACATCGACTACGTCCGCCAGAACTGGGACGAGGTCGATGGTTGCGTCGAGCCGCCGGTGCCGGACGTCAGCGACCTGGTGCCGAACTTTCCGGTCGACGCGCTGTCGACGGCGCCTGCGCCGGTCGCGGCACCAGCGCCGGTGCCGGTGGCCGCGCCGGTCGCCGTCGCCGCGCCCGCGCTGCCCGCCGAGGCGGTGCGGTTCGAGGCGGTGCCCGATACGATCCACGACGCACCGACGCCACGGGGCACGATCGAGTACCGGCTCGGCGGGGTGGCCGGCGACGGCTGGGGGCTTGCGCCGGAGTCGCTGCTGCGCCAGGCGGTGGTGGCGAGCGGGGCCGCACTGGCGGCGCCGATCGAGGCCGCGCCGGTGGCCTCGACCCACGGGCCCACCGAGGGCCGGACCGATGCGGCGACCGATGCGCCGCTCGACGCGGCGACCGATGTGCCGCTCGAAGATGACCTCGATCTGCCGATCGAGCTTCCGGAGCCGGCGACCCTGACCTCGGCCACCGAGCTGACCGCGAGCGAGCCGCTCACGCCGACCGCGGACGCGATGCCTGAGCTGGCGGCGCCGACGTCGGACGCGCCGCTCGACGCCGTGGCCACCGCGGCGGTGGTCGCGCCGGTCGCGGCCAGCGACGCCGACTTCGATCGCGATCTCGAGGATGCGCTGGGCGCGGTCGCCGCGGAGCTCCCGCCGACCTCGGCCGGCGGTCCCGATGGGGTGGTGCAGCCGCTCGCGGGCGCCGGCAACGGCGTCGAGGACAGGGGCGACGAGTTCGAGGACGACGGCGATCTCGATCTGCCGCCGCCGGTCGCGGATGCGCGGCTGCCCGACCCCGATCCGTTCGGCGAGGAGAAGCCGACGGTGTGGACGCCCTATCCGCCGGCGCCGCTGATGACCATGGCCGAGCGGGTCGAGCGGGCGATGGCCCGCGACGCCGATCCGTTCGCCGAAGACCGGGTGACCACGTCGTGGCAGGCGCCACCGGCGTCGTTGCTCGACGCCGCGCGCCGCGCCGAGCTACCGGCGTCCCCGCCCGCGCCTGATCTCGCCGCCGAGCTGGCCGCGCAGCTGATGGCCGAGCCGATGCTGGCCCCGACCCAGGCCCAGGTGGCGCCGCCGCCGGTCGAGGCCGTCGCCCCCGCGTCGCCGCCGATCGAGCTGCCGCCGATCGAGCTGCCGCCGGTCGAGATCGCGGCGCTCGAGGTCGCGGTGGCGGCCCCCGAGGTCGCCGCTCCGGCGGTGTCCGAGTCGCCGGCCGAGGCGCCCGCGGTGGCGATCGCGATCGCCATCGACGAGATGTCGATCGCCCCGTCGGAGCCGCCGCGCCGGGTCACCATGCGGATGGGCTCGCCGAAGGCTGCCTCGACCACGATCCCGCCGCCGGTCGACTACGGCCCCGACGACATCGAGCTGGCCCCGCGCTCGGGCGTCGGTCTCGGCCACGATCCGACCGACGCCAAGGCGCCGAGAGAGCCCGCGCTCTCGACCGACGATGTCGGGCCGCTCGAGCGCGCGTCCCCCCGGCCGTCGTCCCCGTCGGCTCCTCCGGTCGCGCGCGCGGCCCGAGTTCGCGACCAGCTGTCGCTCGAGGACGCGGACATCCTGGCCGAGGACACCAATGGCGGGGCGGCGATCGCGGCGCCCACCGCGCCCGCGCCGGTCGAGCTGCCGCTGGTCGAACTGCTGGTGCCGGTCGAGTTGCTGCCGGCCGAGCTGCCGGCGCCGATCGAGCTGCCGGCGCCGATCGAGCTGCCGCCGTCGGTCGAGCTGCCGCAGGTCGCAGCCGGCGGCGATGACGACGAGGACGATGACCTCGGCCCCGCGAGTTCGCGGGCCCGCACCCGCGATCTGCGGCCGATGGCGCCCGACGAGCACGAGTCGATGCCGGCGGCGCCGCTCGGGCTCGAGCTCGGGCCGGTGGCGAACCTCGATCTCGGCAGCGATTCGGATCTCGACGGGGAGCCGGCGTCCACGCCGGACCTGCGGCTCCCGCCGGAGCCCGAGCCGGCCGCCGCCGCGCCCGGTCCCGCGGCCATCGCGTTGCCCCCGGAATTCGACGGTGCCGAGGCCCGCACCGTCACGATCGTCCCCGATCTCGGCTCGATCGAGCTGGCGGCGCCCGTGTCCCGGCCGTCCTCGTCGGATCCATCGTTCGCGCTCGCCGACGGCGAGGATCCGTTCGACGTGCCGACCGCGCCGATCACGCCCTTGCCGGAGCTGCCGTTGCGGCCCGAGCCGGAGTTCGCGATCGACCTGCCGGAGCCGACGCCCGATCACCGCATCAACCGGGCGCCGACCCTCGAGCTCGCGGCCCGGGTGCCGACGGCCCGGGCGTTGCCCGACGTCGCCGGGGTCGACGAGCCGACCGGCGCCGGTGGGCCACGGGCCAAGACCCTCGAGCTGGTGCCGACCACGATGGCCCCACTGTGGGTGCCAACGTCCCCGACGCCGACCCCACCGGTAGGGTTCCAGGCCGAGGGCGGTTACCAGGCCGACACCGCCGACCTGGTGCCGCGGTTCCCGTCGCCGCCCCACGATCTCGCGACCCCGGTGCCGCTGACCACCTCGCCGCCACCGCCGTCGCGCGATCAGGTCGACACCGTCGATCTCGGCTCGCCGAGCCACGGCTGGGACGCCGAGACCAACATGATGCAGTTCGGGCGCCGGCTCGAGTCGGCGCCGGCGTGGCAGCCGTTGCCGCTGCCACCGGTGAGCCGGACCGCCACCCCGCCGCCCGGGGCCGACGGCGACCTCGGCGAGGCCCATGACGCCGGGCCGTCGTCCGAGTCGCTCGGCGCCCGGCTGTCGCCCGCCGTGCTGCGCGGCCTCGGCCTGACGCCGATGGCCGAGGGCGCCACCACCGACGAGCCGACCCGCAACGGCTGGCCGGTCGCGAACCGCCGGCCCGCGGTACCGCTGGCGTCGACCCTGGCGCCGTCGGTGGCCGAGTTCGAGAGCGCGGCCAACGACGTCGATCACCTGGCGATGGACGAGCTCGAGTTGCCCGCGCCGCGCGCGATCATCGGCACCCGGACCCCGAGCGAGGTCCTGCTGCGCTCGTCGGCGCCCGAGGCGCTGGCGATCGCGCTCGCGTCCGAGCTCGACCGCGGCGCGCCGACCGACGAGAGCCCGGACGACCGCTCGCGCCGCCGGATCACCGCGCTGCTCGAGCGGGCCTCGGCCGCGGCCCGGGCCGGCGAGCACCCGATGTCGATCGCGGCGATCGATCTCGCGCTGTCCGAGGCGCCGGACAGCGCGGTCGCGCAGAAGCTGGTCCACCGCAGCCGCGACATCATCCTCGACTGCTACCAGCGCTACTTCGGCGATCTGTCGCGGCGCCCGGTGCCGGTCGGCTCGCTGGCCGAGCTCACCGGCCGCCCACTCGATCCCCGGGCCGCGTTCCTGGTGTCGCGGATGGACGGCACCCTGAGCTACGAGGAGATCCTCGACGTCGCCGGCATGGGTCGGCTCGAGGCCTGCCGTCACCTGGCCCAGCTCCTGGTCCGCGGGATCATCCGCGCGACCTGAGAGGGTTGGCAGCAACAAGGTTTCGGAAATGTCATCCCTCGCGCGACGACCAACCCTCGGCTCTGATTCCGTACAGATCGGGCCGGCACGCTGGTGCCGGGCCGATCGATCGATGACACAGGGTTGGTTTCTGCCA
>JAYVSF010000904.1:0-12442 GCA_043775605.1 Myxococcales bacterium | reverse complement strand
CCGCGGCTGCCGACCGCGCACGCCTGACAGACCACGCCGCCACGGGTCGGATCGAACACCGCGCCGTCGTCGAGCCGGTCGCTGTGGTGGCAGGCCGCGCACTGATCGAGCGCGATGTCGGAGCCGAGCAGCGCGCACAACCGCAGCTCGAAGCCGCGCAGGAGCGACGGCGCCGGGCCGCCGGCGAGCTGCCGCCACAGCTCGACCAGGAGCTCGAGGATGGCAGGATCGGGGACCTCGGGCGGGGTCAGCTCGCGGACCAGCTCGATGCCGTAGCTGGCGTGGCCGAGCGCGATCGGATCGGCCGCCAGCGCCGAGTGGTCCTCGCGCGGCGTGGCCTGGTCGAGGCTCCAGAGCTCGCCGCCCCGGGTCCGGCGTGACAGCTCGACCTCGCTCACCACCAGGCTGCCGAGCGCACCGGCGAACCGGCGGCGCGAGCTGCGGGCGCCGCGCGCCACCGCCGACACCCGGCCATGGCTGCGGGTATAGAGCCCGAGCACGAGGTCGGACTCGCCAACCGCGGTGGCGCGGACCACGACGGCGTCGGTGACGTCCACCCCGGCAAGCTAGCCTGGATCACCCGCGGCTGCGACCGCGCTGGCCCGGCCGGGGACCCGCGGACCGGGATCAGCCGGCCGGGATCGCCGACCGGGGTCGCAGGCCGGGATCAGCCGACGACGTGCAGCGTGGGCACCGACCGCTCGGTGATGCCCTCGCCGGTCGAGCTGGGCCGGCGCATCAGGTACGACAGCGTAAGGGTCGCGACGATGAGCAGGATGATCACCGCGAGGGTCAGCCCGCCCTGCCGTCCGCGCTGCTGATCGAGCAGCGCCGGGGGCAGGAAGCTCCGCCAGCCCTTGTCGGCGTCCTTGCGTCGCTCGAGGCGCTCCTCGCGCGCCCGCTCGGCGTCCTCGGGGTCGTCGTCATCGATCGTCAGCATCGGGGTCGGCGCCACGATGATCCCGCTGGTGCGGGGCGGCAGCGCGACGTGGCGCCCGGTGACCCGGCCGACACCGGCGGGCCCGGACACCAGGCCGGTCAGCGAGCGGACCGTGACCTCGTCGCCGTCAGCGCGATCGCCGGCGGCAGACTCGATCAGCGTCGGGTCGGGGCTGGCGATGGCGACGGGCTCGGCCGCGGCGACGATCGCGCGGGCCGCGGACGGCGCGACCAGCGGGTCCTGCGCGACGATCGCGGCGATCGCCGAACGCACGGCCACCGCCACGTCGACGGTCGGGGCCGACACCGTCGCCGTCGCGACCGCCTGGTCGGGCTCGGCCGCGAAGTCGCCGTCGAGGCCGAGCGCGGCCAGATCGACCACCGGCATCACGCCGGTCCGGCGGACGAAACGCCCCCGCGCGTCGCGGACGGCGGGCCCGGTGGCCGCGGCGGCGACGTCGGCCGCCTTCTTGCGCCGCTTCTGCTTGCTGATGCCCGTCCGGTCGTCGGACGACTCGCCAGCCAGCACGGCGGAGATCTCCGCGGTGGTGCCGAGATCCCCGGGCTCGTCGGCCGCGGCGTCCGCGACCTCGGCGATCGGTGCCACGTCGACCAGCGAGCCGGAGGCCATCGCGGGCCGCGCGACGACCGCGCGCTCGGGAGCGCCAGCGGTGCCCGGGTCAGCGAGGTCACCGACCTCGACCTCGACCGAGTCGGCGCCGAGCCCGAGCCCGAGGATGCTCGGCCCCTTCGCCATCGGGGTCGGCCGCGCGGTCGACGGCGTCAGGCTGGACATCGAGTCGAGCAGCGCCTGGGCCTGGGCCGACGCGACCGGCGCCGCCGCGAATCCGCACGACCCGTAGCGGGCCAGCGTCTCCTCGATCGGCAGCCCGACGCAGCGCGCGTAGCCGCGGATGAAGCCGCGCACGAACACGTCGGCCGGCAGCTCGTCGAACTGCCCGCTCTCGAGTCGCTCGATCGTCCGGAGCTGGATGCGCGTGATCTGCGCCACCTGCTCGGGGCTCAGCCCCTTGGCGACGCGCCCGGCCACCAGCCACTGCGCCAGCTCGGTGCGCGCGTCGCGGTGTGCGGCGCCGTCACCCGGCGTCCGCCGGCCACGGGCCGCGCCGTCCGACCGGCGATTCCCTGCACCACCGATCGGCGCAGCCGATCCGTCGGCCAACTTGCGGCGGTCGCGGTCCAGGAAGCTCACGGCGTCCCCCCGAGCGACGCCCCGAGAGTGCGGCACTCGATCGCAGCACAGCTCGCCGGCGACAGCCGCAGGCACGCGTCGCGCGCGGTGCGGGCATCGTCAGAGAGGCCTAGGTGGAGTCGCGCCTTCATGAGGTAGAGAGCTGCCTCCTGCGAGGAACAGGCGGGCTGGTCGCTAACTTCCTGAAACTGCTCGGCCGCTTTTTCCCACTCTTCACGGGCAAAGTAAACCCGTCCAAGCCGATAAGTTGCCACGCACATACCTGGTTGAAATTGCAGGGCTTGTCGCAGTTCCTTGAACGCGCCGACATAGTTCTGCTGGTGGAAGTGAGCCCATCCGAGCTGGGCGCGGGTGAGGGCCGGGTTGACCAGCCGTGACGCGTTGGCCAGCCCGCTCTCGAGCTCGGTCTCCGCCCGCTCGGAGTCGCCGATCAGGTTGTCGGCCGCGCCCAGGTTCGACCAAGCCTCGCCGAAGTCGGGCGCGAGCCGGGTGGCCTTGTCGAAGTCGGCACGGGCCGAGGCCAGCTCGCCGTCTTGCTCCTGCCGCATCGCCTCGGCGTCGAGCCCGGTCAGGCAGGAGTCGATCTCGATGCTGCGCTGAGCACCCAGGCCGCGCAGCATGTGCACGATGCCGCGCACGTTGTAGGCCTCGTCGTTGGTCGGCTGGTAGGCGATGGCCTTGTCGGCCTCGGCCTGCGCCGCCTCGAGCTGGTTCTTCGACAGGTAGTCTTTGGCCAGCTGCAGCCGGGTGTCGCTGCGCGCGGCGTCGCCTTGCGACCCGGTGCTCGGACACGACGCGCCGGCCAAGGCGGCGATGCACGCCGCGGTCGCCAGCGTGGTCGCGAGGCGGCCAGTCGCGCGCGCCACGACACTCCTCGCCCTCGTCTCTCGGCCCTGCGATTCGAGCCCGAGACGAGTAGAATTCATAAGGAATTCTGCCTCTTTGCGAGTCACCGGCGGGCACCGTAACCCGGCGTCCTGGGAGTGTCAACGGCAACGGACCGACCGGGGATCGACGGTGGGCCTCGTGGTATGAAGCCGCATGAACCTGCCGGGACCCCAGGAGCCCGCCGAGACCCGCACCCTGCCCTCCTCGGGCGGCACCAAGCTCTACGTCGAGCTGTTTCGCCCGGTGGCCGCGCCGCGCGCGGTGGCAGTCGTCGTCCACGGCTACGCCGAGCACATCGGCCGCTACCGCGAGGTCGCCCACGTCCTGACCGACGCCGGGCTGTCCGTGGTCGGCTTCGACCTGCGCGGCCACGGCCGGTCGTCGGGCGCGCGCGGCGTCATCCGGTCGTTCACCGACTACCTCGACGACCTCGACGCGGTCCTGGCCCTGGCCCGCGAGGTGGCGCCCGGGCTGCCGGTGGTGCTGGTCTGCCACTCCAACGGCGGGCTGATCGCGCTGCGGGCCCTGACCGACGAGCGGCGGCGGCCGGCGGTGGCCGGCGCGGTGATCTCGTCGCCGTTCCTCGGCCTCAAGCTCAAGGTGCCCGCGGCCCGGATCTGGGTCGCCCGCGGCGCCAGCCGGCTGTTCCCCGGGTTCGTCCAGAAGAACGGCATCAAGGTCGAGGACATCACCTCCGACAAGCAGAAGCAGGCCGAGCGCCTGGCCGACACCCTGTGTCACGAGGTCGCGTCCGCCCGCTGGTTCACCGAGGCCATCGACGCCCAGGCCCACGTCAAGGCCCGGGCGACGTCGATCCAGGTGCCGACCCTGTGGGTGATCGGCGGCGCGGACCCCATCGCCGACGCCCAGGTGTCGAGCGCGATCGCCCGCACGGTGCCGAAGGCCGAGGTCCACGTCCTCGAAGGCTTCCTGCACGAGGTCTTCAACGAGGTCGACCGCGGCCGCCCGTTCGAACTGATGACCAAGGCCGTCGATGGCTTCCTGGCCCGTCCCGCGCCGGCCCCGGCCGCCGCACCCTGAGAGGGTTGGCCAGAATAGGGTCTTCGAAGACTATGCGGGGCCCGGCGGCCAACCCTCGGCTCTGTTTCCGTACAGATCGGGCCGGCACGCTGGTGCCGGGCCGATCGATCGACAACACAGCGTTGGTTTTGGCCAACCTTGTGAGCTGCCCGCGCCCGAGCCGATCGCTCGCACCACGCGGATATTGCCGCCGACGAGCGGGGGTTTATACTCCAGGTCTACCTCGGCTCGCTCGCCGCGCCGGGGTCCACGGTCTCACCTCCGAGACCCACGTCCGCACGATCTTCGAATCGAGCCCGCGGTCATGACCATCCTCGCCTGCATGTGCAACCAACCGCAGCGCCTGGCCGAGGCGCTGACCCCGCTGCGCGCCGCGCTGGTGGCGCCGGCACCGGTCGCTCGCTGGGGCCTGGGCTACGTCCAGGGCGGCGAGGTCCTGCTGTCGCGCATGCCGCGGCCGTCGCCAGACCCGGTCGACTTCTTCCCGGCGATCGCGGCGCTCAAGACCGACTGCCTGATCGGCCACGCCGCCCACGACAGCGCCGACCTCGGCTCCGAGGCCACCCAACCCGTGCGCTACAAGCGGTGGATGCTGGCCCAGGACGGGCTGGCCACCGTCGACGACGTGCCGTGGCGCGAGATCGTGTCGCGCATCCCCGAGTTCCTGCGCCGCAACCTGCGCGGGCGGACCACCGCCGAGTTGACCTTGCACGTGACCCTGGCGATGCTGCACGATCAGGCCCTGCTCGACGAGCCCAACCTGCCGGGCCCGATCTGGCGCCACACCCTGGCGGAGGCCCTCGCGCTGGTCGCCAACGGCCTGGTCCGCACCGGCGTCCACACCGATCTCGGCAACCTCGCCAGCGCCAACAGCCGCTCGCTGGTGGTGGTCCGCCTCGCGGGTCCGGTCTACGTCCGCCGCCTGCACGTCAACAACGATCGCGGCCACCGCGACGAGGGCTTCCGCGGCGTGCTCGTGCTGTCCACCGATCGTCCGCCCGGCGACGGCGCCGAGGAGGTCCCGACCGGCTCGGTGGTGTCGGTCAGCCGCGACCTCCGCGTCGACATCACGCCCCTCGCCTGATCCCGGGCCGCGTTTTTCGCGGCGTCCTTGGATTCCGTTGTAATGGCGGCATCTTGCGACCGCGGAGCCTGCCCCCACGGGCGAGGCCATCGGCCGAGCCGGCCGGGAGTCCGGCCGAAAGCGAAGGGGAGGCTCGTCGGGGCTTGCCCCCGACGTGGGGAACGGCACGTTCCCATGGATCACTCAGTGGGCGAACTCGAAGGAGGCGGCGCGGTTGCCCTTCACGGCCCGCAGGCCGTCGGGCGCGCTCGCGGTCGGCGCCTGGGCGAAGTCGTGGGCGGCGCGGTCGGTGGCCTCCTCGATGTTGTCGAGGGTCTTCTGGTCGAGCTTGCCGGCGTAGCCCTGCAGCAGGGTGCGGCGCTCGACCAGGATCTGGTTGGCGCCGTGGGCGTCGCCGGCGGCGTAGGCGGCCGAGGCGTCCTCGAGGGCGCGGGCGGTGCGGGCCTGCTCGATCAGCTCGATCGCCGAGCGGTCGCGGCCGCGCTCGACGTCGGCCTCGTCGCTGGTGATCGCCGCGCGGGCGACGGCGAGCTGCTCCTGGGCGGCGCCGGTCAGGGTCTTGTAGGTCCAGCTCACCGACAGGATGTCCTGGGTGGCGGCGGTGGCCTGGACCCGGACCCGGACCACGACCTTGCGCTGCTCGCCGCGCCGGAGATCGGCGACCGGCACCCGCCAGCCGCCGGCGTCGCGGATCATCGGGTAGCCGATCGCCTCGAGCACCTCGACGGCGGCGCCCGGCCGCAGCGCCAGCTCGCCGGAGGTGAACATGGTCTCGCCCAACCGGCCGAGCTCGCGCGCGAACATCGCCGACAGATCGCCGGCGCGCTCGACGAAGTAGTAGTTACCGCGGCCGGCGCTGGCGATGCCGGCCATGATGTCCTCGCGGAACGTGAGGCCGACGCCGACCGCGGTGATCGACGCGCCCTCGGCCGCGCGCCGGCCGGCGTAGGCGACCAGCGGCGCGGGATCGACGACCACGCCCGAGCCCAGGCCCTCGGTCGGCTCGCCATCGCTGATGAGCACGATCCGGCGCAGCGCGGTGTGGGCCGCGGCCAGCGCGTCGGCGCCGAGCCCGAGGCCGCCGGAGATGTTGGTGCCGCCGGTCGCGGTCATGCTCGCGATCGCGCGCCGGGCGGCGGCCCGGGTGTCCTCGGTGGCGGGCGCCAGCGGCAGGATCAGCTCGGCGGCGGTCGAGTAGGTGACCAGCGCGACCTCGTCGTCGGGCCCGAGCCCGGCCAGCAACGAGTAGGCCGCGGACTTGGCGTCCTCGAGCCGGTTCTCGTCGCCCATCGAGCCCGAGGTGTCGAGGACGATCGCGACCGAGGCCGGCGCCCGGGTGCCGACCGCGCCGGTCGGTGCCGCCATCGTGATCGCGACGTAGGCCTCGCGATCACCGCGCAAGAGATAGCTCGAGGCCAGCCGGGCCGACAGCAGCGGCGTGCTCGAACTGGCCCGCGGCGCCGGGGTCGATGCTGGGGGCGAGGCCCGTCGGGGCGTCATCCAGGCTGCGGCGGCGACCACCGCGGCGGTGGTGGCGAACGCGAGGCCGGTCAGGCGACGCTGGTGGCGGACGTGCGAGGGCGAGGCCGTCGGCGAGCTCATGGAGGTGGAGACGCACGGCGCGCGCCCCGGATCTAACCGGCCGCCGCGCGCGACCCGTTCGATTCCAGAGACTTGCGCGATGGCCGCGTGTACGCTCGCGGGTCGACCGCCGGCGCCGCGCTGATGGAACCTCCTCGCTGTCCCCCGCTCCCGTCGCGCGTCCGCGCCGCCGCGGTCCTCGGCGCGCTGGCGCTGGCATCGCTCGGCCTGGCGCCCGCCGCTCGCGCCGACGACGCGCCACCGCTCCGGCAGCCGATCGTCGGCTTCCGGGTCCGCGGCCATTCCAAGGTCACCGACCAGACCGCCTCGTACCTGGCGCACGCCGCGATCGGCGACCTGGTCGGGCCCGGCGACGTCCCGCGGCTCGCGGAGGCCCTGCTGTCGAGCGAGCTGTTCAAGTCGGTGGCGGTCACGCTCGAGGCCGCGCCCGGCGGCGTGCTGGTGGTCGCCACTCTCGACGACAAGCACTCGTGGATCGTCGCGCCGACGCTGTTTCTCCTGCCCGGCAACCGCGCCGTCGGCTTCGGCTTCGCCGAGAACGACGCCTGGGGCATGGACCACAAGGCGCTGTTCTACGCCCAACTCGGCGATCGCGAGTCCGTCGTCTTCGGCACCTACCTCGACCCGTCGGTGCGCGGCACCCCGCTGACCTATCGCGTCGACCTCTACGCCTACCAGCGCGACGTCAGCGAGTACGCCAACTCGGTCGACGACGCCACCGACGCCCGCATCGCGCGGATCACGACGTCGACCTACGTCGGCGGCGGCGCGCTGGTCGGCTGGCGGCTGGCGTGGTGGCTGGTCGCCGACCTCCGCCTGCGCGGCGCCTACGTCCGCTTCCGCGCACCGCACGCCGACGACGCCAGCGCGACGCCGCTGCCCTCGCCCGAGGCCAACGGCTGGGACGTCAGCGCGCAGCCGCGCCTCACCGTCGACGGGCGTCACCACCGGTTCGGCGTCACCTGGGGCCCGTACGCCCAGCTCGTCCTCGACGGGTCGGTGCCCGGGCTCGACGACTACGGCTACGGGTCGGCGCTGATGCGCGCCTGGTACAGCTGGCGGCTGTTCCGCGAGCACCAGCTCGAGGTCCGCGCCGCGCTGGCGGTCGGCTACCACCTGCCGCTGCACGAGGAGTTCACGCTCGGCGGCGTCGGCGATCTGCGCGGCTACGCCGGCGATCGCTACCGCGGCGATCGGCGCGCGACCGGGCGCGTGGAGTACTCGGTGCCGCTGATGAAGCACGGCATGTTCGCGTTCCGCGGCATCGGCTTCTGGGACACCGGCGCCGTCGAGCTCGCCGCGCCCCGCCTCACCGCCGATCGGGCCTACCTGCCCGGCCAGCCGGCGGGTACGAGCTGGGTTCGCAACGACGTCGGGCTCGGCCTGCGCCTCTACGTCAACGCGATCGTCCTGCCGCTGCTCGGGATCGATGTCGCGTACGGGGTCGAGGCCCGGGTCCCCGAGGTCTATCTCGAGCTCGGGCTCACCGACTTCTGAATCCGAGAATCCAGCATGGCTGCAAATTGCCAATTTCGATGGAACGAGTTTTCGCTGGAATGGGACAATTCAAACGATTGATATTCTTTGCAATATTCCGCGACAACATGCCGCTCCCGGGTCCTGGTTGACACGTCGCGTTACCGTGTCCATGGTCTCGGCATGACTATCCCTCAAGACCGCAAGCGCACCGAGCGTGAGGCCCGTCGCCGCCGCATCCAGGGTGCGGCGCGGCCGATCTTCGTGGAGCGTGGCTTCGCTGCCACCTCCATCGAGCAGATCGCACGGCAGGCCGAGATGTCGGTCGGGGCCATCTATCTCTACTTCCGGTCGAAGGAGGACCTGTACGTGTCGCTCCTGCCCGACGCCCTGGCGCCGCTGGACACCGCGTTGATCGCCGCCCGGGCCGACCACCCCGACGAGCGCCTGACCGCGGCGTGGGCGAGCCTGCTGGCGTGGAGCCGGCACGAGATCGAGGGCGCGCGCACCCTCGGGCTGCTGGCGCGACCGGGCCTCGCGGCCCAGCTCTCGGCCGAGGACGCCGCGGCGGCGAGCGCCGCGATCGGCCGGATCAAAGCGCAGCTGTCCGGCGCGATCTCGGACGGCATCCTGGCCGGCACCTACCGCCAGGCCGATCCGATCGCCGTGGCCGAGCTGGTGTGGTCGGCCTTCATCGGCGGCCTCACCCTCGATCTCATCGCCACCAACCTCGGCGAGCCCTCGATCGATCGCACTGCGCTCATCGCCGTGATCGAGGCCAGCCTGCGCAGCAACGGCAGCACGCTGCGCCGCGCCGCCTGACCCCGCTGTCCCGATCGAGATCGATCTAGAAGCTACGGGTCGCGCCGAGGCCGGCCAGCAGCCACGACGCCGAGTAGTCGCCGGCGTTGATGTAGACCGGCGGATCCGGCTGATCGCGGATCGGGTTGAGCTGCGGCACCTGGGCCTCGCTCGCGGTGACGTTGCGGGTCGGCATGACGCCGTAGCCGAGCACGCCGTCGATCGTCCAGCGCCCGGTGTCGTAGCCGACGCCGAGGGTGCCGAGGTGCTTGGTGCCGTCGACGGTCTGCACGGTCAGGGTCGCGTCGGGCGGCGCGCCGGTCTCGAACACGTAGCCGGCACGCACGGTCAGCGGCGAGCCGGCCTTGAGCTGGCCCTCGACGCCGAGCTGGGCGGCGACGGTGTCCTTGAAGTTGCGTGGGATGACCATCTTGCCGAACTCGTAGGTGCCGACCCCGGGCGCGTTGATGATGCGGACCCCGACCGGATCGATCGTGAGCTGGCGCTGGCTGCTCCATCGCTCGAACGTGGTCGCGGCCTCGATGCGCCACAGCCCGGGCCGCAGCTCGAGCCCGGCCCGCACGGTCAGCGGCAGCTCGAGCGTGACGTCGGCGCGGTCGCCCTCGACCGAGGCGCCGTTGAAGAAGCCCGACGACGGCAGCCGGCTGTGCAGCGTGCCCTGGCCGCTGATCTTCACCGGCAGCTGGACCATGACCCCGAACGTCGCCCGCGCGGCGAGATCGACCTGCGCGCCGACCGAGCCCGACGGCGAGAACAGCGTGGTCTGATCGATCCGGTTGTACGAATCGAACTCGGGATCCTCGGGCGTGCACACGGTCTGGCCCGGACAGCCCGACAGCACGATCGACGTCGTCAGCAGCGTGATGTGATCCTGGAGCGTCACGCCCAGCCGGACCCGCTCGCCAAGCTTGACCGCGAGGCCGACGCCGATGGTCGCGATCGCCGACTTCGACTGATCGACCGAGGCGTAGCGCTGGGCGCCGTCCTCGGCGTATTTGCCGAGCGCGGCGTACGGCGCCCACAGCCCGCCGCCCAGCACCAGCCGCGGGCCGAGCGCGGCGGCGAACCCGACCGACGGCACCGGCAGCCCGGGCGACTGGTTGGTCGCCGACGGCTGACGGTTGCCGCCCGAATCGACGCGATCGTAGGTGACCTGCTGGCCGACGAAGGTGGCGTCGACCAGGCCGCTGGCGCCGTCGAGCGCGGCCAGCCCGGCCGGGTTGGTCCACAGGGCCGAGACGTCGTCGACGCCGGCGATGAACGCGCCGCCGCGGCCGGTCGAGCGCACGCCGCGCATCGGCAGGTACATGCCGCCGGCGGTGGCCGGGGCGACGTCGACGACGGTGGCGAGCAGCGCCAGCGTGGTCGGGGCCGCGAGCGCGAAGGTGGTGGCGTGCAGGACGGACGCGCAGCGGCCGAGGCGTGAGCTCATTGCGACAGGTTCCGGCTCTGGATGATGGCGATGAACTTGCGGAGCCCACGCTTCTGTTCGTCGAGGAAGTCGGCGACGCCATGCAGCGCGCTGGCGTAATCGGCGGCGGACAGGTCGGCGCCGAGGTCGTCCCACGGGCGGGCGCGGTGGATCTCGGACAGGCCGTCGATCAGATCGCCGACCGCGGTGTGACCGGGCCGCGGCTGATCGTACAGGTGCACCATCAGCCGGGTCAGCGCGCCGTCGGGGTCGGCGCCGCGGGCCCGCTTGATCAGCTCGAGCTGAGCCGCGACCCAGCCGTGCTCGGGCTTGATCAGCTCGCCGATCGCGCGCGCGATCGGGATCAGGTCGCGATCGTCGAGCGCGAGCAAGAGGGTGTCGCCGATGCCGGTGAGCGCGGTGACGAACGACACCCGGTCGGCGGCCTCGTCCTGGAGGTAGCGGACCAGCGCCACCAGCTGATCGCGGGTCGCCGGCTCGGCCGACAGCGCGACCACGAAGTCGGCCAGGCCGGCGAACACCGGCCCGGTGAACTTGTCCTTCATGTCGGTGGTGAGATCGAACGTCAGCCAGCGACCGCGGTCGCCCGCGGTGTCGTGGGCGCGCAGCCGGCCCTCGAGGAGCTCGATGAGGCCGACGCCGACGCCGACGGTGCGCGGGTTCTTGAACCGCCAGATGCCGCCGACCGAGGCGCCGCGGACGAAGACGTCGACCAGCTCGGACACCGAGTCGGTCCAGGCGGTGCCCTCGGCGCCGGCCTGGGCCAGGCGCGCCTTCTTGCGCAGGTAGGCGTCGGCCAGGAGGTGCCAGGGCGACACCGCCGGCACCGCGCGACCGTCGGCGGTGGTGGTGGTGCCGTGGCCGAGGCGATCGATGAACGGCGCCTGCGGGGTCAGGAAGAACTGGGCGGCGGCGCGCAGGATCTCGGGATAGGCCTTGCCGTTGACCACGATGCGGTTGAGCACGGGCGCGGTCTGGACCAGGGCGTTGAGCAGCGCGCCGTCGGTGAGCACGTCGATGATGAGCGGCTCCCAGGTCCGGCCGCCCGAGCCGAACACGTAGCCGGGCGCGCTGGGATCGACGCTCTGGTGGGTGACCGACTGCTTGGTCGGCCAGTGCTTGTGCATCACCGCCAGCAGGTCGACCAGCAGCTGCTCCTGGCCGGCGTCGGCGAAGGCCTGGATGATCGGCCGCATCTGTTCGTAGAAGCCGTCGAGCTCGAGCACCGGCAGGGTGCCGGCGTGCTGGGCCTTGTACAGATCGCCCTCGCGATCGCGCATCGGGTCGATGATGTTGGTCAGGTAGCTCGGGGTCGGGTCGAGGAACAGCACCCGGTTGAGCGCCTGCGGCGTCGGGTGGGTGCGCATGCCGGCGATGCCGACCGTGTCCTCGAGGAAGCCGTCGCCGCCGAACAGGCCGATCGAGCCCGACACCAAGCCGCCCCAGTTGTAGTTGAAGTTGGCCTTGGGCATCGGCCGGCGGCCCTGCGCGACGCAGCCCGCGGCCGTGGCGGCGGTGGTGGCGCTGTCCCAGGCGCCGGCGTCGTCCTCGCACAGGATGGCCCCGGCCGCGTTCTTGGCGTAGGCGATCGACTGCATGTAGAAGACCGCGAGGTTGTCGACCCGGAACAGCGCGCACTGGTTGTAGGTGCCGAGCGTGATGCCGATGAACGGATCGATCACCCGCGCGTTCTGCTTGTTGCAGGCCACGGCGTGGTTGGAGTCGGCGATGAGGTGGAGGAAGCGCTGGAAGATCGAGCGGTCGAAGCCCGAGTCGGTGTGGGTGCGATCGACCATCGTCACGAAGCTGCCGATCACCGCCTGGGTGTTGGCGTTGAGGTCGAAGCGCTCGCGGTAGGTCATGTACTTGCGGAAGCGGTCACCGAGCTGCGCGGTCGTCGGCAGCTCCATCGCCGCCATCAGCGCGTTGACCAACGCCGGGCGCG
>JAYVSF010000903.1:0-4617 GCA_043775605.1 Myxococcales bacterium | reverse complement strand
GCGCGCGCACCGCCCGGGCCGGCGACGCCGCCGGCGCGACCTGGCCACCGCGCAACGTGTCGATCGGGGAGTTGCCCGCCGGCGCCGAGGCCGGCACGTCACCGTCGGCGGTGCGCGCGCCCGACGCCGGCACCGTCGGCGGCTCGACCACCGGGGTCTCGGCGGTGTCGCGCGGCGGCTCGGCGGTCAGGCGGACCTGGGAGGTCTCGCGCCCGAGGTGCATCGGCGCGCCCTCGGCCTCGGTCGGATCGTCGCCCGCCCGCAGCGCCATCCCGCCGGTGCTGATCTCGTCGAACGCGCCCGGCAGCGACGACATCCGGGTCTCGGCGTCGTCGAACGCCTCGAGCAACCGGCGGGCCTCGAGCAGCCCGGTGCCGTCGGGATCGCGCTGGGCGAAGACGTCCGCGGTCTGGATCTTCACCACCGAGCGCTCGCTGCCGTCGAACGGGCCGGTCCAGCCCTCGGCGGCGGCGGCCAGGGTCGACGGCAACGACGGCTCGCGCTCGGTGGCGGCGACGATCCGCGCCAGCGCGGCCGACGGATCACCGCTCGACGACTCCAGCGAGTAGCGCAGCCCGCGCAGCCGCCCGCCCAGCTCGCCCGCCGACGGCAACCGGCCGTCGACGTCGCGGCACAGGGCCTCGGCCAGGATCGCGTCGAGCTCGGGTGGCAGCGCGCCGTCCAGACTCGACGGCGTCGGGATGGCGGCCTCGACCACCGCCCGCAGCGCGTCGAAGTCGGCCATCCCCGAGAACAGCCGGCGCCCGACCGCCAGCTCCCACACGATCACGCCGACCGAGAAGACGTCGCTGCGGCCGTCGAGCGGCAGGCCGGTGACCTGCTCGGGCGAGACGTACCCCGACCGCCCGCGCGGTCCGGTCCGGGTCCGCTTGTCCTCGGGCCGCCGGGCCAGCCCGAAGTCAGTCAGCTTGACCTCGCCCGAGCGCGACACCAGCACGTTCGACGGCGTGACGTCGCGGTGGACCAGGTTCATCGGCCGGCCATCGGGCGTCGCCGTGTGCTGGGCGTGGTCGAGCGCGTCGCAGAGCTCGGCGCCGAGGTGGAGCGCCAGGTCGAGCGGCAGCCGGGTCCGCCGGCGCTCGAGCCCTCGCTGCAGCGCGCCGAGGTCGATGCCGTCGACGAACTCCATCACCAGGAAGTAGGCGGCGTCTTCGCCCAGGCCGACGTCGAAGATCTGGACGATGTTGCGGTGGCGCAGCACCGACAGGATCTTGGCCTCGGCGATCAGCAGCTCGACGAAGCGCGGATCCTTCGACAGCCGCGGCAGGATCCGCTTGATCGCGACCGGTTTCTCGAAGCCACCGGCCGCCACCGCCTTGCCGCGGAAGATCTCGGCCATGCGGCCCGCGCCGATGCGCTCGAGCAGCTCGTAGCGAGTCACCGTCGCCGACCCTACCACGCGAGCGCGCTTTGACCCCTCGGGCCGGGCCCGCTACCGTCGGGTCCGTGCCCGCCCCCGCCGACGACGCGCTCGACAGCCGGCTGGCGACGACGCTGGCCGACGCGATCGCCGCGGGCGTGTGCTCGGCCGCAGCCGTGGCCTGCGGCGACGGCGACCGGGCGCGCACCTGGTACGCCGGCCGCACCCGCGGGGTGCCGACGCTGGGCCCGGCGATCGGCCCGGCCACGCCGTTCGATCTCGCGTCGTTGACCAAGCCGATGGCCACCGCGCTGGTCGCGATGCGACTGCTCACCGCCCGTCGCCTCGACCTGGCGGCGCCGGCCGCGCGCTGGCTGCCGGCCCTGCCGCCGGCGATCACGGTCGGCCACCTGCTCGGCCACGCCGCGGGCCTGCCCGGCCATCGCCCGCTGTACGAGCGGCTGTGGGCCGGCGATCTCGACGGCGCCGGCGATCCCCGCAGCGCGCTGGTGGCGATGGCGGCGGCGACCCCGGCGGCGACCGGCCCCGGCCTGGTCGCGCTGTACAGCGACCTCGGCTACCTCGTCCTCGGCGCGGTGCTCGAGCGGGTCGGCGACGCGCCGCTCGAGGACCTGACCGCCGCCGCCCACCGCGACCTCGGCCTCGCCGCCACCGGCTTCGTCGATCTCCGCCCGCCCCGCGCCCCGGCACCGTTCGCCGCGCCGCCGGTCGCCACCGAGCGCGATGACCGCCGCGGCCTGCTCGAGGGCGAGGTCCACGACGAGAACTGTCACGCTGGCGGGGGCATCGCCGGCCACGCCGGGCTGTTCGCCCCGCTGCCCGATGTCGCCCGGTTCGCGACGCTGCTGGCCGCCGCCCCGCGGCACGGCGCCCCCGGCGTGAGCGCGGCGGTGGTCGCGCGCTGCTTCACCACCACCGCGGCGCCGGGCGCGTCGTGGCGGCTGGGCTGGGACACGCCGTCGAGCGTGCCCGGCGTCTCCCACGCCGGCGACGCCTGGCCGCGCACCGCCGCGGTCGGCCACCTCGGCTTCACCGGGACCTCGGTCTGGCTCGACTGGGCCCGCGGCCGCTGGCTGGTGCTGCTCACCAACCGCGTCCACCCCGACCGCAACCGGCCCGCGGCCGCCGCGATCAAGCAGCTCCGCCGCACCGTCGGCGATCAGGCCTGGGCCCTGCTCGAACGCGGCCTGTAGCGCTCGCGTCCAGATTCGGTTCGAGCTGGGTCGCTACGCGATGCGCTGGCTCGGTCACCCGCGAGCCATCGGCGGGCCTGGGCGACCGGCTGACGCGGCCCACGCCCCCGGTCTCGCCTCGCGCGCCTCGGCGACGAGCGGTGCGGTTGCGCGCGGTCGAGCCCGGCCTATGCTGCGCCCCCATGGAGTGCACCGACCGGGTCGTTCGCCTGATGACGATGGATGGCGCCTTCCGCCTGATGGCGGCGGTGACCACCGAGACCGCGCGCGGCGCGCTCGCGGCCCAGGCCACCGGCGACGGGCTCGGGCTGCGGCTGGCCGAGCTGATGACCAGCGCGGTGCTGGTGCGTGAGACCACCCAGCCGGCGCGCCGGGTCCAGATGGTGTGGCGCGATCGCCAGGGCCGGTCGCTGATCGCCGACGCGCTGCCCGACGGCTCTAACCGCGGCCTGGTCAACCCCGGCGAGGACCACGCCGTCGACGAGGGCGGCGACCACGTGCTGTCGGTCAACTACACGTTGCCCAACGGCGGCCTGCACCAGGGCATGACCTCGATCGCGGCCGGCGACGACATGGCGACCGCGCTCATGCGCTACTTCAAGCAGTCGGAGCAGATCATCGCGATGGTCGCGGTCGGCGCGCTCGCCGGGCCGGGCGGGGTCCGGGCCTGCGGCGGCTACGTGGTCCAGCTCCTGCCCGAGGCCACCCGCGAGGTCATCGACGCCGTGACCGATCACCTCGGCAGCCTCGAGCCGATCACCCACCTGCTCGAGGGCCGCGGCCGCACCGCCGCCGAGCTCGCCGCCACGGTGTTCGCCGGCTTCGCGCACGCCGAGCTGGCGTCGTCGCCGCTGCGGTTCGGCTGCACCTGCAGCGAGACCCGCGTGATCCTCAGCATCTTGACCCTGCCCGACGCCGACGTGCAGGCGATGCTCGAGGGCGATCCGCTCGAGGTCCGGTGCGACGCCTGCGGCGCGGCCTACGTCATCGCGCCCGATCAGGTGCACGCGGTCCGCGATCAGCGACGCGGCCTGCTGTCCTGACCCGGCGTCGCCGTCGCTCGCTAATGGCCGCGATAGCGACGGTAGCCGTCGAGGAGCGCGGCCGACAGCGCGTCGGCGATCCGGTGATCGCCGGCGACCGAGGGATGGGCGTAGTCGTTGGTCATGAGGCCGGCCTTGCGCCAGGCCGCGGTGCCGGCGGCGTTGCCCATCCAGGCCGCGATGTCCCAGAACGCGCAGCCCGTGGCCGCGGCCGCCGAGCGCTGGGCCGCGACCATCGCCGGGATCGCGCGGCGCAGCGGCAGCCCCTTCTGGGTGTAGTCGACCATCGCCAGCGGCGAGATCACCAGGCACGCGCCGTCGGGGTGCGCGGCCCGGATCGGCGCCAGCAGGTTGCGCACCACGCCCTCGTAGGCCGCCAGCTTCTTGCCGCCGATCCAGATCGCCTCGTTGGCGCCGATCATCACCACCATCAGATCGGGCGCGCGCGCGACGATCTGCTCGCGCCAGTGGCCCGGCTCGATCCGCGACCAGGTCTTGGTCGAGGCGTTGACCACGCCCAGGTTGTCGACGACGACCCCGCGCGCGGCCTCGAGCACGACCCCGAACAGCCGGACCTTGCCGCGGGCCCGCAGGTCGAAGCGCTTGAGGATGCCGGTCACCGGGATCTCGGCGAACCCGCCGCGCTTGCCGCCGGCGCCGGTGGCCACGGTCGCCGCGTCGGTGCCGTCGACGTCGACGCTGAACGTGCCGCCGCCGGGCTGGGCCAGGTAGAATACCTGCGCCCGCGACACCACCGGCGCCACCGGCATCAGCCGAAGCCGGGCGCCGCCGGTGCTCTCGGCCGTGCCGCCGCCGAAGCCGAGCAGGTGATCGGCCGCCATCTGGTTGGCGACGCTGTGCACCGTCCAGCCGCCGCTCATCCGCCGCACCGACTGGTGGTTGCAGAAGTCGTGGGCCGGCGAGATGTGGATGAAGCCGGGGCCGCCGTCGCCGAACCGCGCGCCGAAGATCTCGCGCA
>JAYVSF010000902.1:0-2669 GCA_043775605.1 Myxococcales bacterium | reverse complement strand
GACGTTGCGGCCGTACGGCGTGAGCTGGCCATCGGCGACCGCGCCGTCGGTGAAGCCGATGACCTCGTCGTAGATCCCGTCGAACGCCTGGTCGAGCTTCTCGATTCGAGAAAGTAGAGTCCGGACGTTCACGCCGCCATCCTGACCACCTCGACCTCCCACTGCTCCGCCCCCGGTTCCCCGACGCGAGACGATCGAGGCCATCTCACCGCAAGCGGCCGCGCCGCGGCCCGCGCCGCTCGCAACCCGCGTGGCCAGCGCCAACCACGACGTCGGGGTAGACGAACATCGCCCCAGCTTGCCCCAACCCCCGCGCTGCGACCCACATCGCCTCCGGTGTCGGCGTCGCCCAGCAACTCCGACTGGCACGACCCCGCACGATGGGCCTGGAGGTCCCCGTGCTAACCTGACGTCGTGATCGATCCCTACCTGCTCCACCCCGAAGAGCCGCGACGGATCCGGCGGGCGGAGTACGACCGGATGGTCGCCCTCGGTCTGTTCGACGACGAACGGATCGAGCTCATCCGGGGGGTCATCATCGCCATGGCACCGAACGATCCGCCGCACGCATCGCCCGTGCAGCGGCTGACCAAGTTGCTCATCCTGGCGTTGCGCGAACGCGCCGAGGTACGAGTTCAACTGCCGATCGTCGCGTGGGACGAGTCCGAACCCGAGCCGGATCTGGCCGTGGTGCCAAGTGGTGACTACGCGTCCGCCCACCCCGAGCACGCCTACCTCGTCATCGAGGTCGCCGACTCGTCGCTGCGCAAGGACCGCCTGCTCAAGGGCCCGATCTACGCGACGTCCGGGTTCCAGGAGTACTGGATCGTCAACGTTCCCGAGCAGGTGGTCGAGGTCCACCGAGGCGCGTCGTCGGCCGGCTGGTCGCAGATCACGCGCCACGGTCGCGCCGAGCGCTTGGCGCTCGAGGCTTTCCCCGACGTGAGCGTGGCGATCGCCAGCTTTCTCGGCTGATCGCGCTGCGCCTGCCGCCGGCAACCCACGGACGGGCGTCGGCCGCTGACGATACGGTCACGTCCCACCGCACCACCGACACGGCCGACCGCAACCAGGGAGACGATCGATGACCAACACCGCTGACGAGAGCGACGCCGACCCGCAGTCCGAACCCAGCGAGACGCAGGACGCGCCGGCGGCCGCGGCCGGCGACGACCTCTATTACGGCGAGATCGACAGCAGCCGCGTCTGGAACCAGATCCTGGATCAATGCAAGGACGCGGGCGTGCCGGTGGTCCTCGTCCTGTACTGCAATGACCGCCAGCGCCAGCCGGCCGATGCCCGGACGCTGGCCGGCGAGTTCCCCGGCGTCGCCTTCGTGGTCGCCAACTCCTTCACGGTGCAGCACCGGGAGATCGAGCGCCTCGACCGTGGTGAGCCCGCCATCAACGGCCTGCTCATCCCGATCATGGAGCAGCAGGGAGGGGCGCACGTCTTCATCTATCAGGGCGCGACCCGGGTCGGCGAGGCCGACGCGCCGACCCTCGCTCAGTTCCGCGACCTGGTCGCCAGCCACAGCTCCTGACCTTCGGCCACCGCCGCGGGCGGCACCGCGGGTCAGCGGGGTCGGTCGCGCTCGACCGCGCCGTCGGAGTTCCGGCCGCGCGGGCCGACCGCCGCCGTCGGGTCAGCGCGGCGTGCGCACGCACGGCTCGAGCGGCGTGCCGTCGGCGAAGCGGGGGCACAGCTCGATGGCGGCGGGATCGACCGTGACCAGCACGTAGTGATGGGCCGACGCGATCGCCTGCATGCCGTCGTCGCCGCGGCAGCGCGGGCGGTGGCGCACGCCGCAGCGGGCCGGGTAGAGAGGCGCGCCGCCGCCGCCGCTGACCACGTACGGCAGACCGGCCGCGACGCCGCGCTGGTACAGGTGATCGTGGCCCGAGAACAGATAGGCGACGTGGTGGCGGGCGAGGATCGGGACGTAGTCGCGCGCGGCGTCGGCGTTGCCGCCGTGAGTGCCGCGCGAGAACGGGCCGTCGTGGGTGATCGCGAAGGTCACCCGGCCGGCGGCGACCGCGCCGAGGTCGGCGTCGAGCCAGGTCCGCTGGGCCGGCTGATCGTAGGCGTTGGAGTCGAGGACCACGACGTGGACGTCGCCGGCGTCGAAGCTGTACCAGGCGGCGCCGGCCGGCCGATCGGCGGGGCCCGGCGGCAGCGCGAACCGATCGCCGAGGCGGCGGCCGCGATCGCCGCCAGCGCCGACGTCGTGGTTGCCGAGCGCCGGGTAGTACGGCGTGGTCGCCAGCAGCGGGCCGGCGACCGCGAAGAACCGCTGCCAGTCGGCCTCGTCGGTGCCGCGGGCCACCAGGTCGCCCGACGCCAGAACCAGGTCGGGCGCGTCGGCGAGCATGCGCGCGATCAGCTCGGCGTGGTTGGCGTGGCCGCCGCGGACGTCGCCGTACACCGCCAGCCGGACCACGTCGCCCGGCCGCGGCGCGGTCGCGAAGCTGGCCGCAGCCACCACCGCGCCATCGACGGTGACCTGGTAGCGGATCCGGGCATCGCGCGGCAGCCCGGACAGCTCGGCGACGTGGCGCCGGCCGTCGCCGGTGACCGCGGCCGGATGCTCGTCGGCGCGGGCCTGGCCCCACGCCACCCCGACCGCCGCCGGCCGGTCGGTCTCGACCACGATCGCCGCGGACGTCGGG
>JAYVSF010000901.1:0-8197 GCA_043775605.1 Myxococcales bacterium | reverse complement strand
TCGTCGATCGATCGGTCCGCCACCCCCCCGAAAACGGCGATGGCCCGGCATCCCGGGCCGGACCATCGCAGCGCGCTTCATGGAGCGCTTGCCGAAGTGGGCCGTGGTCGGCCCGCCCGAACGCTAGATGTCGATGATGACGACGCCCCGCTGCTCGCCGGACTGCGGCGGCGGGTTGGCCTCGGCTGGATCGCGATCGCGGCGCGGACTCTCGAGAGGCATCTCGATCCGACGCTCTTGTTCGCGGCGCTTCACTTCCTCGCGGCGCAGAATCTCTTCGATGATCCAGGGATCCAGCATGGTCGGGACCGCCTTTTGACTTCCGGTAGGACCGAGAAGCGTGGGCTTTGATCGGTCTACCCCGGAAGAACGTATGCAGCCAGGGCTTGTGTGGAGGGGGATGGGTCGGGTTGGGGTGGGTGATCCTCGGATCGTCCAGGGTCTCCTGAGCTACAGGAGCCTTCGTGGGATTAGACGCTCGGGATGGCAAAACGTTTGTGCAAGTGGTGCGCCCGGTCGCTGATCTCGCGCCCGGCGAGCATAACCCATCACAATGACGAGATTCGAGATCGTTGGACGGTCGGCGGGGTGGAGCCGGGCGCGACCTCGCCGTGACGCCGCTGGTGCCGTCGGACACCACCGACACGACAGCCCGTGTCGGTTCCGCTGCAACCAGGCCAGCTTAGCCGGGACTTCAGTCACCCGACACTTTTTGCGTAGCACTGGCGCAAAGTGTCACCCGTGGCGGCGTGCCAGCGCCGCCGGTCCGATCTCGCCACTCCCGGGGTCAGTCGAGATCCTGGAGGCGCCATCGGCCCTCCTCGCGGATGAACTTCACCTCGAGCCCGGCACCGTAGCGCAGGCGGGCCTCGTTGCCCTGCTCCTCGATCGGCTCGTCGATGTTGGCCTCGAGCTGGTTCATTAGCTGGGCCATCTCCTCGTGCCGCTCGCCGGTGAACTGCTGCTTGACCTTGTCGACGTTCATCAGCTCGGCGTACTGGCGGGGCACGAACCGCAGCATCACGTCCCAGCGCTCGAGCCGGAACGCGCGCAGGAACGAGCGCAGCGCCGACCGCGGCGTGGTCTGGTCGTAGAACGCGAGCGGGTTGGTGGCGATCCGCCACTGGCCGCCCTCCTCGGTGAGCTGCAGGTGATCACCGAGGCCGTAGCGCAGCTCGGCCGAGACCTCGAGCCGGCGCTGCTGGCTGCCGAGTCGATCGGCGGTGTCGGCGACCTCGCGCGGGTTGTCGCGCAGCATGGCGACGAACTCGTCGTGCGACACGGTGGCCCGGAACTGCGACGACATGAGCTGGTAGGCGGCGTCGTAGTTCTTGGCCCGCAGCGCGCTGGCGTAGTGATCGAGCGCGGTCCCGGGCGGGGTCCGGGCCGCACAACCGGCGACCAGCGCGCCGACCGCGAGCGCGATGCCGGCCACGAGCGCGGCGGGCCTGGGCCTCGGGTTCGGCATCGTCGTGGTCTTAGCACGACCGCCCGCGGGCTTCACCGATCGGGCCGGCGGCAGCGTGGTCATGGCGGCGGCACCAACCGCGCGGCCGCCAGGGGCTCGGCGAGGCCGCGGTCGCGGGCCGCAGCGTCGGCGGCCACGCTGCCGAAGGCGCGGACCACCAGCAGCGCCGCGACCGCGATCGCCCCGACCGCGACCCCCATCGCGGTCCGCCGCCCCACGCTGTGGAAGATCATGCCGAGCACCCACGACGACGGCGCGGTGCCGAACAGGTGGGTGACGAACAGCGCGACCGCCTGCGCGGTGGCGGCCAGCGCCGGCGGTGCGACGTCGTCGATCGAGGACGCCATCGGACCGTGGTACCAGGTGACGAAGAACATCGCGGTCGCGGCGATCGCGTACAGCGCCACGCCGTCGGGCAACACCACCGCCGCCGCCATGCACGGCGCGCCGCAGGCCATGCCGATGGCCATCGCGCCCGGCCGCCCCCACGCCCAGCGCTTGCGCAGCCGATCGCCGACCCGGCCGCCGACGATCACGCCAACCAGCCCGGTCGCGCCGCAGACCCCGAGCAGCGCGGTCGCCCCGCCCTTCGACATGCCCTTGTCGTGCTGCAGGAAGTCGAGCATCCACGCGGTGAGGCCGCCCGCGCCGAAGGCCATCAGCGTGGTCGCGGTCATCAGGCGCCGGATGGTGCGGATGCGGACCACCGCCCAGGCGTCGGCGACCAGCTGCGGCCACGAGCCGCCGGTCGCGCGACCCTGGGGCACGTCGATCACCAGCAGCACCATCGCCAGCACGAAGCCGGGGGCCGCGATCGCGATCCAGCCCCAGCGGTAGCCGAGCGCGGTGCCGAGCCCGAGGCCGACCACGCCGCCGATGAACAGGCCGAGGTTGAAGATCGCGAGCGCGAACGCCTTGTGCTTGCCGGCGTAGAGCTCGCCGAGGACCGCGTTGGCGGCCGGCACCACCGCGGCGGTGCCGAGGCCGATCAGGGCTCGCGACACCAGCACCCCGGTGAAGGTCGGCACCAGCGCGCCGGCGATCCCGGCCGCGCTCCAAAGGACCACCCCGGCCGCGATCACCTTGCGGCGATCGAGGCGGTCGCCGAACCAGCCGAGCGGCAGCGTGGCCAGCGCGTGCGGCAGCATGAACACGGTGAGCAGCAGCCCGAGCTGGGCGTTGTCGACGTGGAAGTGCGTACGCAGGTCGTCGTAGACCGCGAACGGCGCGTTGCGGCTGGCGTACGACAGCAGGTTGGCCAGCGCGAACAGCGCCAGCACCCGGCTCGGGGAGGTACGGGTGGCCACCGTCATTCCTCGGGGGGCAGGGGATCGTCGGGCGCCGCAGCGGGCGGGGCGGCCGGGCCGCCGTACGTCGACGACCAGCGCAGGACGTAGGGCGCGGGCGGCTGCGGCTTCTTGCTCGGCTTCGCGGTGATGCGGACGTAGGCGGCGGTGCCGGTCGCGATCGCCGCGGTCGCGTCCTCGCCGGCGCCGACCCCGCCGTGGTCGCCCTTGTCGAGCGCCACGCCGGCCGCGGTCACCACCTCGCACACCAGCTCGAGGCCGGCCACACCGTCGACCGTGGCGTCGAGCTGGCGCGGCCCCGACGACGGCGACAGCGCGAACAGGTCGACCTCGCCGGCCGCGAGCACGCCGCGCATCGTGCCCTGATCCTCGGCGCCGTAGCGCAGCGGCGTCGCGGTCGCCGGCTTGTCGTTGGGCTCGGCCTCCTCGTCGAGGTCGAGCAGGCGCGCGCCGATGGTCAGGGTGTAGGCGACGTCGGGGTTGGACGGCTTGCCGCTGACCTTGAGGTAGTGGACCGCGGCCTCGCCGGGATCGAGGCGGGGCGCGAGGCTGCGCAGGACCAGCGGCTGGCCTGGCAGGCCGGTGACCGCGGCCCGCAGCCGATCGGCGGCGTCGGTGACCGCGAGCGCGAGGGTGACGCCGGGCACCGCGCTGATCGCGACGTCGAGCCCGTTGCCGTCGGCCAGGCCCTCGAGCGACAGCTTCCAGACGTCGACGTCGCCGGTCCAGCCGAGGCGGCCGGTGGCCGGCTCGATCAGCGAGACGTCGTTGGCGGCGCCGGGATCGTCGTCGGGCTCGCGCTCGGCGCCGGCCTCGGGATCCTCGACCAGCCGGGCGGTCAGGGTGTACGGCGGCGAGCGACCGACCCGCCCGGTCGCGCCGGAACTGGAGCCGGAGCCCGGGACCGGCTTCGCGGGCTTCTTGCCCGCCGGCCGCGCGATCTCGCGCACCACCACGTAGTAGGTGCCCTTGTCGAGGGGGGCGCTGGCCAGGCCCTCGCCGATACCGGCCCCACCGCGATCCGACGTCGCGATCAGCGCGAACCCCTTGTCGCGCAGCTCGAGCCGGGTGTCGATGCCGGCGATCGCGGCCAGGCTGGCGGTGAGCATGCGCGGCCCCGGGCTGGTGACCACGAACGCGTCGACGTCGGTGTCGCCGTCGAGCACGCCCTGGACGCCGTCGGCCAGCGGGCCGGCGTTGGCCGCGGTCGCGTTGGGCTCGCGCTCGACCGGCAGGTTGCTGGCGACGCCGCCGGGGCCGCTGCCGCCCGGGCGATCGACCATCACCACCGGCGGCGCGGCGTCGCGGCTGCGGCCGAGGTGCTGCTGGCTGGCGGTCTTGTCGCCACAGCCGGCCATCGCCATCCCCGCGATCACGATGCGCGCCAGCGCGCCCTGCCCGCTCATGATGGCAGCTTCGACCGATCGGCGATGGTCGCGAGCAGCTCGGCCTGCGACGCGACCGCGCCGTCGACCCGCGCGACCGCCTTCATCTTGAAGATCTTGCCGACCCGCAGCGGCTCGACCTCGATGATGAGCTGATCGCCGGGCACCACCGGCCGCCGGAACTTGGCGGCGTCGATCGCGAGGAACAGCATCACCTGGGTCTCGGGATCGAACTTGACCAGGCGGCTGGCCAGGATGCCGCCGGCCTGGGCCATGGCCTCGAGCTGGAGCACGCCCGGCATCACCGGCGCGCCCGGGAAGTGACCGGGGAAGTACGGCTCGTTGTAGGACACGTTCTTGAGCGCGACGACCCGCTGGTCGGTGAGCTCGAGCACGCGATCGATGAGCAGGAACGGAAAGCGGTGCGGCAGCGCCTTGAGGATCTGCTCGATCCCGAGCGCGGGCTTGTCGGCCATGGCCCGAACGTAGCGCACAAGTACCGTCATTGTTGATGGCGCGCCCGGTCTCGGTCAGCGCGCGATCACCAGCAGGCGGGTCTCGACCACGGTCTCGGCCCAGCGTTCCTTGTAGGGCATCGCGGTGCCGAGGTCGTAGATCCCGACCCCCTCGGCGCACAGCGCCTCGATCTGCTTCAACTGCAGCAGGTTGCCGAGCGCGTGCCGCCGGTAGGCGTCGTCGAACGAGAACTGCAGGCCGCGGTACTCGCCGGCGAACACGCCGCCGAGGATGAACGCGATGTCCTGCGCGGCGTCCCTGGCGATGATGAGACGGATGCGATCCTTGGGCCCGAGCGCGTGGGTGATGCGCTGGTAGAACGCCAGCATCGGCCCCTGATCGACGCCGACCCCGGTCTTGCCCTTCCAGCTCCGTCGCTCGATGGCGACGATCCGGCGCAGCGCGTCGTCGATCGCGGGCGCGGTCCGGGGCTGCACGTTCTCGAAGTCGAGGCCGGCGGCGACCGCCTCGCGCTCGGCGACCCGCAGCGACTTGCGCAGGTTGCGCGACCGGCGGCCGAGGAAGCCGTCGACGCCGCCGTCGAGGCTGGCGACGTAGCGTTGGGTGACCGTGCCCCGGCCCCAGCGCCAGCCCGGAGGTAGCGCGCGGATCAGCGCACGATCGGCCGGGCCGCTCTCGACCAGCCCGGCCAGCAGCATCGCGTCCCAGCCCGGGTCGGCGGCGGTCAGGGCGATGAGGTCCCGGGCCAGGCGGGTCGGGGTCGGGCCGACCAGCGGCGAGGCCAGGCCCCAGGCCAGCTCCAGCGGCTCGAGCACCACGCCGTCGTCGACGCGGTGGCGGCGGGCCAGCGCGATCCAGCCGTGCTCGGTGCGCCACACCCACGGCACCCGCTCGCCCATCAGCGCGTCGTGGGCGGCCAGGATCCAGGCCGACGACGAGCAGAACCGATCGATCGCGGGGGTGGCCGCGACCGCCGCGTCGAACTCGTCGGGCGCGTCGCGCAGCGCGGCGAGGTCGACCTGATCCGGCACCCCGACGTCGTACGATGTGATCGGGGTCGCGCGCCACTCGGTCGCACGCGGGCCCGGCGGCGGAGAGTGACCGGGGGTGCTAGACTGCGGGCATGTCGGGCATGCGTCTCGTCGCGATCGTGGCGGTCGGCGCCGTCGTCGGTGGCTGCCTGTCGAGTGGCCACCAGGTCTCCCACGCGGAGCTGCTCCGGCTGGCCCAGCTGCCGCCCGCCGAGCGCGGCGACCGGGTCCAGGTGGTGCAGCAACTCGGCGACGATCCGCCGCCGGCCCAGGGCGTCAACGGCGACACCCAGATCGTGTTTGTGCAGGAGCCGATCATCATCATCGACGACGATCACGGCCGGCCGTACGGCGGGGGCGGCGGCCACCACGGCGGCTACCACCACGGTGGCGGCAGCAGCGGGGATTCGGGCAAGGACGCCGTGGTCGCGGCGGTCGTGCTCGCGGCCACCGCGGCGATCGCGCTCGCGGTCACCGAGGGTCAGCGGTTCGCCGGCACCGTCCGCCTCAACCCGATGCACCCGGTCCACCTGTGGGGGCCGTGGGGTCACGGCGTCCTGCCGCTGGCCCAGATCGATGCGGCGACCGCGGCGGCGACCACCCGCGCGGTCATCAGCGACCGCGAGGGACCGTGGCTGCGCCTCGACCGCGCCCCGCTCGATCGCGTGGGCATGACCTACTCGGTGCTGGGCGGCGCGGCCCAGCTCAACGGCGCCGACGGCCTCGCGCTCGGCCCGTCGTTCCACGTCCAGCTCGGCGCCTATCCCAGCCAGCGCTGGGGCCTGGTGATGGACTGGACCTCGGCGTGGCGCGACACCGCGATCGGCGACAGCATCCTCGACCTGCGCTGGGGGCTCGAACTGCAGGCCCTGCCCCTGGCCGCGGGCAAGCTGCACGCCGGCGGCTTCCTCACCGGCGCCTACGCCTGGCGCAGCGAGGGCGACAGCACCGAGTCGGCGCTGGTCAGCGGCGGCGGCGCGCTGGTCCAGCTCGAGCTGTCGACCTACCTCGCGCTCACCGGCCGCGTCGGCGTCGTCAAGGCCTGGGGCGAGCTGACCCGGGACGTCACCGTCGGCCTGACGATCTATTGACCGCGGCGGTCACCGCGCCAGCCACCAGCCGAGCGCGAAGGCGAGCGCCAGCACGGGCCACCAGCGCCAGCGGCCGGGCGCGCGCAGGCGGGCGCTGGCCAGGCCCTGGAGCTCGGCGCCGTGCTCGCGCGGATCGAACTCGACGACCCGCGGCCGGTCGCCGCCGGGCCCGGTCGCGGGCGGCGGCAGCGCGTCACCGTCGACGTCGAGCACGAGCGCGGTGACGTTGTCGTAGCCACCGGCGGCGCACGCGACCTGGACCAGGGCGTCGGCCAGGGCGCCCGGCACCCGGCGATCGCCGAGGATGGTCGCGATCGTCGACTCGCCGAGCTGGTTGGTCAGCCCGTCCGAGCACAGCAGCACGCGGTCGCCCTGGCGCAGCGGGCACAGCGACAGCGACGGCTCGACGTCGGGCGCCACCCCCAGCGCCTGCAGGATCGTGCCGCCGCCGACCAGCTTGAGCGCCTCGGCGTCGGTGATCCGGCCGGCGCCGCGCAAGGCCTGACCGACGGTCTGGTCGCGCGTGACCTGGGTCAGGAAGCCGTCGCGCAGCACGTAGACGCGCGAGTCGCCGATCTGCGCGCACACCAGGGTGCCGTCGGCGACCAGGCACGCCGACAGGGTCGTGCCCATACCGCGCAGGCCGGGCTCGGACCGGCTCTCGGCGTGGACCCGCTGGTTGGCGGCGCGCACCGCCCGCCGCAGCAGCCGGGCCGCGACCTCGGGATCGTCGGCGATCGGAGCGGTCCGCAGCTCGCACCACGTGGTCGCCACCGCCAGCTCGGCCGCGACCTCGCCGCCGGGGGCCCCGCCCATGCCGTCGCACACCACCGCGAACAACCCGCGAGCGCCGTCGCTGACGATCAGCTCGTCGCCGGACCACAGCGTGCCGGCGTCGAGGTCACCGAGCGCGAACGCGTCCTCGTTGCGCGCGCGGATCCGGCCGATGTCGGAGCGGCCGAACCCGCGGATGAGGCGGCCGGCCGGCGGCGTCACCGCCGCAGCTCGATCCGGAACAGTTGATCGCCGACCCGCAGGTGCTCGCCGTGGCGGACCGGCGCCGGGCCGGTCAGCCGCACGAACGTGCCGTTGGAGCTGCCGAGATCGGTGATGATCGCGCGCTGCCCGTTCCAGGCGATCGTGCAGTGGCGGCGCGACAGGAAGGCGTCGTCACCGTAGACCAGCTCGCCCTCCTCGCGACCGATGACGATCTCCTCGTCGACGAGGTAACGGACGTCGCGGATCCCGCCCGACGGCAGGAGCTGCGACAGCCGGCCCCACGGTTCGCGCGGCGGCGAGCCGAACAGCGCGACCCCGTGGCGGACCAGCGGCGCCGGGCTCTGCTCGTCGGCGTCGATCCGCTCGAAGCGCAGGACCTCGCGGCCGACCAGGAGGATCGTGCCGCCGACCAGGTCGCACGGCGCGTCGAGCTTGCGGA
>JAYVSF010000900.1:0-6539 GCA_043775605.1 Myxococcales bacterium | reverse complement strand
CGGGCGCCGACCGCCGCGACCGAGGAAGCCGTGCAGCACCGAGGCGTCGCACAGGGTCGCCACCGCCTCGAGGGCGAGGATGACCGCGAACCAGCCGCCGATGCCGCGCAGCTGATCGTAGAGCGCGCGTGGCCCGACCGACCACACCGTGACGATCAACGCGCCGATCGCGAACACGGTGACCGCGACGGTGAACCAGCGGGCCCAGGCCGGGCGGTGCGGGGGCGGGCTGACGACCGGGGGCTCCGACACCGCCGACTGGCGTAGCACACCCGCTCGACGCGTAGTTCAGGGGAAGCCGGCCGCCGCCAGCCGCTGCCGGATCCGCTGCGGCCGGTTCGTGATCCACGTGCGCAGGTTGGCGTTGGCGCTCTCCCAGCCGCCCATGTCGTACTCCTTGCGCGGGTCGGCCAGGACGTCGCCCATGATCTGATCGTGGATGGCCTTGGCCCGGTCGACGAGGTCCATCGACTCGAAGGTGGCGGCGGCCTCGCGCAGGCGGGCGGCGAACGCGGCCTTGCAGTCGGGATCCTGCAGACACATCTTGGCCAGCCGACCGTTCGGGTTGAACGGATCGACGCTGTCGCCCGCCATGGTCTGGTCGACGCCGGTCGGGATGACGTGCCAGAGCCCGGTGCCGGTGTCGTGGTAGACGCGGTAGTTGTTGACGATGTTGAGGGCGTAGTCGTCCCAGTTGTCGAGGACGGAGTCCGCCGCCCACAGCGACAGGAAGTCGTCGAGCGCGAGGAACGCGGGCGCGTCGCGCATGAAGTGGCCGGCGGGCAGGGCGTCGAGCCGGGCGATGAAGTCGCGCAGCGGGCCGTAGGTCTGGGGGTCGTCGCCCTCCTTGGGCGTGCCCTCGCAGGCGTTGGGGTGGAACTTGCGGCCCAGGCACTTGTTGTCGACGTCGCCGACCGGCAGGTTGGTGGCGACCAGGTCGCACCAGTACGTGCCCTCGTACAGCATGCCGCCGGCCGACTTGAACCAGCGCCCGAGCATCGGTCGATCGACCGACTCGATGAGCTGGTAGACGCCCCAGTACGCGCCGTTGACGTTGACCCGCAGGCTCGCCGACCGCGGCGCAGCCACACCCATCGCGTGATAAAACTCGTAGGCGAGGCGCTCGTGGGCGGCGCTGCGATCCTGGACGCCGTTGTTCATCGTGATCGAGCGCTGACCGAACGGCTTGACCGCGGCGGGGCAGCCCGGCACGGCGGGGTTGTCCCAGGCGAAGCTGACCTTGAAGCTGGCCTTGTGGCCGAGATCGCGCGACGAGCCGCAGCCGCCCTTGGTGGTGACGCCGACGCCGTCGTAGCGCACGCCGCCGACGGTGATCGCGCCGTTGTAGTCGGAGCGGTCGAACGGCACGCAGCCCGGCGGCCGGGACTGGTTGTTGATCGGGGCCCAGCTGTCCGGCGGGATCTCGATCGAGATCTCCTGGACCCGGCGGTCGTCGAAGAACCCGCGCGAGCCGTCGTCGGTGTGGAACTCGCGCGGGTCGCTCCACGCGCTCCACGAGCTGCACTCCATCGCGCCGACCGGCGGCCGCGAGTCCTTGTAGCGAACCTTGACGGCGTACTTGGTGTCGGGCTGCAGGCCCTCGAGCCCGAAGTCGAAGGTGCCGTCGGCGAGCCTGACCGTCGCCGGCATCGCCGCGAACGTGGCCGACCACAGGCGGGCGGTCAGCACGTGGGTCGGTGACACCGCCCACAGCTCGACCTCGGCGCCGCCGCTGGGATCGCCATCGGCGTCGACGTAGTCGCTGGCCGAGACGATGACCTCTTCGTCGATGACGTGCTGGAGGCCGGCGAACGGCGTCGCGATCACCGGCTGGGCCGGCGGCCGATCGGGCGCGCACTGCGGGTCGGCGAAGTCGTCCGACAGGGTCCCGCCGCATCCGACCGCGAGCACCATGGCCACGAGGCTGAAGTTCCTCATCGTGCGACCATCGTACCAGCCCTCACGCGTGAATGGACCCACGTTGTCGGTGGCGGGCGGGCGATCGCGGTTCGACCATGCCGACCGTCGAGGTTGCGATTGCCCGGGCCGGCCGCAACCAGTAACGTGGGCCAATGCCCCGACCGAGCCTCCTCCGGTCGGCGTTGCTGGTGCTGGTGAGCCTGACGGCCTGCGGCGGTGACCCCGTCGACCCCGGACGGATCACGCTGCACCGGCTCAACAACGCCGAGTACAACAACACCGTCCGCGATCTGTTCGGCACGACCTTGCGGCCGGCCGACGACTTCCCCGCCGATGACCGCGGCTACGGCTTCGACAACGTCGCCGACGCGCTGTCGGTGTCGCCGCTGCAGGTCGAGCTGTACGAGCGCGCCGCCGACGTGCTGGTCACCGATGCGCTGCGCCAGACCGAGCCGTCGGCTCGCCATCGCTTCGAGATCGAGACCATCGGCGCGTCGGTCGGCGCGGCCCAGGGCGACGGCTGGCTGATCTGGAGCAACGGCGAGGCCATGGCCAGCTTCGAAGCGCCGGTCGCCGGGCGCTACCGGGTGTCGGCCCGCGCCTACGGCCAGCAGGCCGGGCCCGAGGTCGTGAAGATGTCGCTGCAGATCAGCGGCGCGCCGGTCCAGATCGTCGACGTCCCCGCGCTGGCCGCCGCACCCCAGGTCTACGCACTGGAGGTGACGGTCGGCGCCGGCAACCACGTCGCCTCGGTCGGCTTCACCAACGACTTCTACGACGCGGCCAACATGCTCGACCGCAACCTGTGGGTCGACTACCTCGAGATCGAGGGCCCGATCGACGCGCCGGTGATCGATCCCGGCAAGCGCGACCGCATCCTGGTGTGCGACCTCGCGACCGGGCCCGACTGCGTGACCCGGGTGCTGACCACGTTCACCCGGCGGGCGTGGCGGCGGCCGCCGACCGCGGCCGAGGTCGGCGAGCTGTCGGACCTGGTGACGCTGGCGGTCAGCCAGGGCGACACTCTCGAGACCGGGCTCCGGCTGGCGCTGCGCGCGGTGCTGATGTCGCCGAACTTCGTCTACCGGGTCGAGCTCGATCCCGCGCCCGGCAGCAAGGCCGCGCACCCGCTGACCGACTGGGAGCTCGCCTCACGGCTGTCGTACTTCCTGTGGAGCTCGATGCCCGACGACGCGCTGCTCGACGCCGCGGCCGCCGGCACGCTCGCCGACGACGCCGGGCTGCGGGCCCAGGCCGAGCGGATGCTGGCCGACCCCCGCGCGATCGCGCTGGTCGACAACTTCGCCGGCCAGTGGCTGTTCACCCGCGCGCTCGGCGATCACGTGCCCGACTATGCGACCTTCCCCGACTACGATCCCGCGCTGCAGGACGCGATGCGGGCCGAGACCCGGCGCTACTTCGCCGATTTCCTCGACAACGATCGGCCGATGACGGAGTTCCTCACCGCCGACTGGACCTACGCGAACGACCGACTGGCCCGCCACTACGACCTGCCGTCGCCAGGCAGCAACGACCTCGTCAAGGTGTCGCTGACCGCCAGCCCGCGCCGCGGCATCCTCGGCCAGGGCAGCGTGCTGACCGTGACGTCGTATCCGCGCCGGACCTCGCCGGTGAAGCGCGGCAAGTGGGTGCTCGATCAGCTGCTGTGCTCACCGCCGGCGCCGCCGCCGCCCGGGGTCGAGGCCTTGCCCGACGGGCCGATGGCGACCGGATCGATCCGCGACCGGCTCGAGCTCCACCGCGACAACCCGTTCTGCGCGAGCTGCCACAAGGATCTCGATCCGCTGGGCTTCGGCCTCGATGACTTCGACGGCGTCGGCAAGCACCGGACGATGGACGCCGGCTTTCCGATCGACGCCAGCGGGGTCCTGCCCGACGGCCGCCGCTTCACCGGCGCGGTCGAGCTGGCCGGCATCCTGGCCAAGGACCCGCGGACCTACCGCTGCATGGTCGAGAAGCTCTACACCTACAGCGCGGGTCGCCCGCCGGCCAGCCCCGAGGCCGCCCAGCACATCGACGATCTGACCGCCGAGTTCGTGGCCAGCGGCTATCGCCCGCGGGCCCTGATCCTGGCGCTCGTCACCCACGATTCGTTCCGCAGCCGCCGAGGTGAGCCGTGAAGATCAGCCGTCGATTGTTCCTGGGCGGGGCCGGCGCCGCGATCGCGCTGCCGCTGTTCGAGTCGCTGCAGCCGCGGGGCGCGCGGGCCGCCGCGATCGTGGCGCCCAAGCGGCTGTTCGTGTTCTACGTGCCGTGCGGCATCGTGATGAACCAGTGGACGCCAGCCGACGAGGGCGCGGGCTGGACGCCGTCGCCGATCCTGGCGCCGCTGACCCCGTGGCGCGACCGCACGCTGGTGGTGACCGGCCTCGCCAACCGGCCGGCGCGCCCCGACGGCGCCGGCGATCACGCGGCCGGCACCGGCAGCTTCCTGTCGTGCGTCCACGTCAAGAAGACCGAGGCCGAGAACATCGCCAACGGCCGCACGATCGATCAGCACGCGGCGGCGGTGCTCGGCGCCGGCCTGCGGTTCCCGTCGCTGGAGCTGGGCATCGACGGCGGCTCGGCGGCCGGCGGCTGCGACTCGGGCTACAGCTGCGCCTACGCCCGCAACATCTCGTGGGCCGACGCGACCACGCCGTTGCCCAAGACCACCAACCCGCGGGTGGTGTTCGATCGGCTGTTCCAGGGCTTCGATCCCGACGCCACCGCGGCCGAGCTGGCGCGGCGCCGGATGTATCGGGCCAGCGTGCTCGATCTCAGCCGGCGGCAGGCGACCGACCTCAAGGCCAAGCTCGGCCGCACCGATGCCGCCAAGCTCGAGCAATACCTGACCGCGATCCGCGAGCTGGAGAGCCGGCTCGACACCGCGGCGTCGTTGTGCGCGCCCGGCCAGCCGCCCGGCGACGGCCTCGACTACCCGGCCCAGGTCCGGGCCATGCTCGACCTGACCGCGCTGGCCTTCCAGTGCGACCAGACCCGGGTGGTGACGTTCATGATCGGCAACGCCGGCTCGGGCCGCGCGTACCCGCACCTCGGGATCACCGAGGCCCACCACGAACTCTCGCACCACATGAACGTGCAGGCCACGCTCGACAAGCTGACGGCGATCAACACCTGGGAGGTCGAGCAGCTCGCGTACCTGGTCGGCAAGCTCGACGCGATCACCGACGTCGACGGCGCCAAGCTCCTCGACAACAGCCTCGTGTACCTGTCGAGCGAGATCGAGGACGGCAACAGCCACAGCCACTTCAACATGCCGATCGTGGTGTGCGGTGGGGCCGGCAACACGCTCGCGACCGGGCGCCATGTCCGCTATCCGGGCGATCCGCCGGTCGCGAACCTGTACCTGTCGTTCCTGACCGCGCTGGGCGCGCCGGCCGCGACCTTCGGCGACGACGGCACCGGGCTGCTGCCGGGCATCCTGCGGTCGTAGGCGGCAGGGCGCGGGCGGGCGCGCTACCATGGCGGCGATGGTCGACGACGAGCTCGCGCGCGATCCGACGGTGCGCGCGGCCGCCGGGCCGGGTGCGCGCGTCGAGCCGACCGAGAGCGATGGCGCCGACGAGCGGCTGCGCCAGGGCGCGGTGGCCGGCGACTACGTCGTCGATCACCATCTCGGCAGCGGCGCGATGGGCGACGTCTACGCCGGGCACCATCCGGTGATCGGCAAGCGGGTCGCGATCAAGGTGCTCAAGCGAGCGCTGGCCGGGCGTAGCGACGGCGCGGCGCGCTTCCTGCGCGAGGCCCGCGCGGTCAACCATGTCGATCACCCCGGCGTGGTCGACGTCTTCGCGCTCGGGCGCCTCGCCGATGGCCGGCTGTTCCTGGTGATGGACCTGCTCGATGGCCCGTCGCTGCGCGAGCGACTGCACGTGGGGCCGCTGGCGCCGCCGGTGGCGCTGCGTGTCCTCGGCCAGCTCGCGGCCGCGCTCGACGCCGCCCACGGCAAGGGCGTGATCCACCGCGACCTCAAGCCCGACAACGTGATGCTGACCGGGCCCGCCGACGCGCCGACCGCGCACGTGCTCGACTTCGGCATCGCCCGCCTGGTCGCCGACAGCGCCGGCGATCGCGCGCTCGAGTCGCTGACCGGGCAGGGGGTGTGGCTGGGGACGCCGGCCTACATGGCGCCGGAGCAGTGGAGCGCCGATGGCGCCACCGCCGCGTCGGATCGTTATGCGCTCGGCATCATGGCCTACGAACTCCTGACCGGGCGAGTGCCGTTCGCGGCGCCGAGCCTGCACGCGATGATGGAGCAGCACTTCCGGGCGGTGGTGCCGTCGGTGACCGCGTCGGGCGCGGGCCGGCCGGCGACGCTCGTGGCGGGCGCCGCGATCGATCGGGTGCTGGCGCGAGCGCTGGCCAAGGAGCCCGGCGATCGCCCGGCGACGGCGGCGGCGCTGGTGGCGGAACTGGGCGCGGCGCTGGCGAGCGGGCCGGTGGCGCGGACCGGCGCAGGGCGGGGACCGTGGCTGGCGGGCGCGGCGGCCGGGGCCGTGATGGTCGCCGGGATTGTGGTGGTGCTCGCCGGTCGTGGTCACGGCGCGCGGGCCCACGCCGGCGGCGCGGACGGCGCCGGCGGCATCGAGGTGGCG
>JAYVSF010000899.1:0-3944 GCA_043775605.1 Myxococcales bacterium | reverse complement strand
GCGCCAGTGTTCGCATGATCTGTGCGGCGCGCCCTGTCGGGCGGCCGAGCGAACTGGTGGGTGTTCACGGTCGCCGTGATGCGCTGCACGCTCGGGTGTCACCACGACGGCGTCATCGTGCACGAGCCATGCGAAGGGCCCGCCGATGTCCCACCTGTCGGCGAAGCGGCCCACGTTGGCGCAGCAGAGGAGGCCGGCCAGCCCGAGCGGTCCGCTTGCGGGCACCGGAGTGTCTCGCATCTCCCTCCCGACTCAGCGATCATCAAGGCACTCCCGTCGCCCGCGTCCGGGTAGCGGTCATGTTTCGAGGAGTCGTTTGAGGGCAGCGAGATCTCTCCGGTTGGCGCGTTTCGCGGCCTGGGTCATGAACGGTGCGACGAGTGTCGAGAAGCCGGACGGTTGGCCGTGGTTGCGCAAGGTCATTCTGGTCGTCTGGTCATCGAGCGCGGTCCAGGTGTAGGTGGTGGTCATGGGGAACGGCCCTTGGGCGGTGGTCATGGTGAGCCGTTCGCCCGGGGCGAGGTCGACGATCTGGTAGGTGTACTCGAGCTGTTTGCCCATGAACTGGGCGACGAACGCCACGAGCGAGCCGACGTGCAGGGGTGGGGGTGTCTTCCATTCGACCGAGGTGATGTTGACGTACCACGCTGGCGTGTTCGAGGGGTCGGCCGCGTACTCGGCCACGGTGGCGACGGGCCGGGCGATCACGATCTCGGTGGTGACATCGACGTTCACGACGCGTCCTCGTCGACGTCGGTCCTCGACCGGAGCGCGTCGCGAGCGGCGGCGGTCGGGAGGCGCTCACCGACGAAGAGCGCCCAGCCTTTGGCGTGCTCGTCCGCATGGACGGCGGGTACCTCGCGATGAACGAGGACGAGGTCGGTGTCGCCGTCTACCGGGGTGAGGGTCACTTCCACGTGCGTGCTGCGGGGTGCGAGGGCGTCGCCCATCGGGTTGCCTTCCCACCCGAACGTGAACACCACACGAGTGAAGGGCTCCAGGGTGAGGTAGGTGCCGGACATGACCGGTCCATCGGTGGCCATCACGACGCGGAAGATGCCACCGGGCTGCGGGTCGATCTCGGCGCCGATGCCCCACCATTCGCACAGTCGCGCCGGGTCGGTCCAGAACGTCCACACCGTTTCCGGTGACGCGGCGATACGCACCCGCTGTTCGATGGTACGCAACGTCGGGGGGTTCTCAGTCACGGCTGCTCCTTGTCGAGGGTGGCGGGCTTCGCCCGGCCCGGCGCGGCGCGGGTGGCCCGGGATCGATCCGTGCTGGGCGTGTCGAGCTGACGGCGTTGACGTTCGGGCCACTCGGCCCGTTCGGCGGCGGCTCTCAGGCGCCCGAGCCGATCGATCCACATCTCGTCGAGGTACCGCCACATGGCCGCCAGCCCTTCGGTCCGCGCCCGGTACAAACGCCGGTTCCCGTCCGATCGCACCGTGACCAGCCCCGCTCGGTGGAGCACCCGCAGATGCTGCGATACGGCCGGTCGGCTCATCATCGGGAACCGGGCGGCGAGATCACCGGCCGAACGCTCGTCGTCGCGGACCAGACGCAAGATCGACCGTCGCGTCCCGTCGGACAACGCCTGCGCCACCCCATCCATGGACGCCCCTTGCACCTCCCCGCTCATGTAAGTATGTTCTTACATACATCGGTGCCATTGCAACTCGCCGGTGCGACCGGAGAAACCACCATGGATCTGCTGACCGCTCTCGCTGAGACGTTCGATCACACCCACGGGGTGATCGCTGGGGTTCGGGCCGATCAGATGGCCGACCCCACCCCGTGCACCCAGTGGGACGTGAGTGCGTTGCTCGGCCACGCGTTCGGTGTCGTCGCCGGGATCGGAGGCGCCGTGCGCGGCGATGCACCCCCGCCCGATGGCGCGGCGTTCGTGCTGGCCGATGACCCAGCGGCCCAGTTCCGTGCCCTGGCCGACCGCACGCTGGCGGCGTGGACCAACGCCGACCTCGCCGGGGAAATGAACATCGGTGCCGGCCCGATGCCCGGCAGCGCCGCGCTGAGCATCAACCTGCTCGACACTGCCACCCACTCGTGGGACATCGCCCGCGCCACAGGACAACCCGAGGACCTGCCCGACGATCTCGCTTCGCTCGTGCTCGAGATCTGCCAAGGGTTCGTGACCGACGAGATCCGCACCTTTGCCGGTTTCGACCCCGCCGTCACAGTCCCGGCCGATGCGAGCGCCACCACCAAACTGGTGGCCTTCCTGGGCCGCACGCCATGACCACGGTCGACGAGCCCCGCATCGCGTCCCGCGACGAATGGCTCCACGAACGTGTCCAGCTACTCGCGAGGGAGAAGGACCTGAGCCGCCGCCGGGACGAACTGGCCCGGGCCCGGCGCGCCCTGCCGTGGGTCCGGGTCGAGCAGGACTACCGGTTCGACACCGTCGACGGTGAGCGGTCCTTGAGCGAACTGTTCGACAGGTGTTCGCAACTCGTCGTCTACCACTTCATGTTCGGTCCCGACTGGGACCAAGGCTGTCCGAGCTGTTCGTTCTGGGCTGACAACTACAACGGGATCACCGTCCACCTCGCCCATCGCGACGCGACACTCATCGCCGTGTCCCGAGCCCCGCTCGACACCCTTCAGACCTACCGAAACCGGATGGGATGGACATTCAACTGGGTGTCCTCACTCGGATCGACGTTCAACCAGGACTACGGCGTCACCCAAGCCGCAACCTACAACTACACCCCCGTCGACCACCCCGCCGAGGAAGCACCCGGCCTGAGCGCATTCGTGCGCCACCACGGTGAGGTGTTCCACACGTACAGCTGCTACGCGCGAGGGCTCGACGTGTTCAACACCGCCTACCAGATCCTCGACATCACCGCCAAAGGACGCGACGAAGACGCCCTGCCCTGGACGATGGCCTGGCTCCACCGCCACGACCAATACTGACCACAACGAACTACACCGGGCACGTCGCCTACCGCGGGATGGCCGCGACGGCCGAGCTTCCCGCGGGCTCGTCGAACCGAGGTTCAACATCTGGGTCGGGCCCGGCCGCCACTTCGTGGCCTACCCCGTGCGCCGTGGCGAGCTGATCAACTACGTGGCACTCGTCGAGGAGGAAGGCTGGTCCGAGGAATCCTGGACCACCAAGGCCGACAACCGCGCTCTGGCCGCCGCCTTCGAGGGCTGGCACGACACGGTGCGCGCCCTGGTCGCGCACCCGATGCGCGGGCAGTGCTACAAGTGGGCGCTCCTTGGCCGTGACCCGTTGCCGTACTGGTCGCCGAGCGGGTCACGCTGCTCGGCGACGCCGCCCATCCCATGGTCCCCTATCTGGCCCAGGGCGTGGTGATGGCGATCGAGGACGCCTGGGTGCTGGCGGCCTGTCTGGCCCGCGCTCCTGATCCGGCGGCGGCCTTCGCCACCTACGAACAGGCGCGGCGCGAGCGTACGACCGCTGTCCAAACCGCCGCGTGGGAGCAAGGCCAGCTCAACCACGCGGTGGGCCGTGGCAGCCAAGGCGACAGCTTGGAAGGAGGCCAGTTCTCCGATCCCAGCTAGATCTACGGCCACGACGTGGTCGCCGCGTTCCCCTGACCAGCCTTGGATCGGTTTGCGTGATCGGTCCTCGCTGACGTCAGCGGTGCACCAGCGACGCGCGCCGAGGCGAGCACGCCAAGCAAGAAGCCTTGCTCGTGCCGATTGGATGCAGGGCTCCGTTCACGACTTGCTCGGCGACGAACTGGAGTTCGCCCCGCCACCGCAGACGCATGCCACCGCGAATGCGATTGCGGTGGCTCTGGTCGAAGCGCCGGCTGTGCGTTGGGATGCTCGGGGGGTCTTGCCGCTGCATCGTCTATGAGATTGAGGTCTCAACGATCAGGGGTGGGAGCTTGACCACGTGGGGCTGGGCGGAGCCGTCTGGCACCCAGGCCACGACGGTGGCGTCG